>NZ_JBFAOU010000138.1:0-21888 GCF_040675365.1 Catellatospora sp. NPDC049609
GCAGCGTGCAGGCGGCCAGCAGCACCCAGGCGGGCAGCGTGAACAGCAGGTACCGGGACAGCATCATGTTGATCACCGGACTTTCCCGACCCGAACCACCGATCTCCACCCGATCCGCCGCCCGCTCCCGGGCGGGCTCGGTGGCGAAGATCGCCGTTTGCGGTCGGGAACTGCAGTGTGACTTCACTTTCCGACCAGAACCTGCGATCTCCGCCCGCCGCCCGCGGGTGGGGTTGTGGATCAGTCGAGGGCGGCGTGGATTGCGGCCAGGAGTTCCTCGTCGGTGGCCGCCAGCCGGCGGCCCGCCCTGACGTAGGCCTCCGCGTGCTCGGCCAGCGCCTCCCGCCGGTCCGCCGGGGCGAGCGGCGGGGCTGCCGCCACCCGGGTGCCCGCGCCGCGCCCGGTGGTCACCAGCCCCGCGGCCTCCAGTTCCTGGTACGCCCGCGCGACGGTCCCCGCGGCCAGGCCGAGATCTCCGGCGAGCTGCCGCACCGATGGCAGGCGTTCGTCGGGTCGCAGCACGCCGATCCGGATCAGCTCGGCGATCTGCTGCCTGACCTGCTCGAACGGCGGCACCGCCGAGCGGGGATCGAGCCGGACCGAGGGCTCGCCGCTCACGCCTGCGCCCTGACGGCCCGAGGCTCAGCCGCCGCCCCCGCCGGATCCGACGGCACTGCTGGATCCGACGCCGCCGAGTCCGAGGCCCCCCGATCCGAGGGGGTCGCGCCGGCCAGCACGGCGCCGAACCGGATCAGCAGGACCAGGCCGGTCCCGCCGGCGAGGGCGAGCAGGTAGCCCAGGCTCTGCGACTGGATCAGCGGACCGCCCGCGCTGCGCCAGTCGAGCTGGGCGCCCGCGTACCAGAACGCGCATGCGGTGAACACCGCGGTGAACAGGGTCGCGCACGCGGCGGCGAGCGTGCGGACGGTGCCCCGGCGCCACTGCTCGTCGGCGGTGCGCTGCCGCTCGTCCGCACCCCGCTGCGGGGTGCGGACCACGGCCCGGACGGCGATCGCGGCCAGCAGGAGCACGGTGCCCAGGGTGGCCAGTGTCGGCAGCAGGCTGACCGGTGCCGCGGTGCCGAAGGCGCGGATCTCGCCGCCGGGCCGGTCGGGGGTGGGGAAGATCGCGAACACGCCCAGCGCGGCAGTGATGGCGGCGACCGTCTTCGCCGCGTCGCGCGGGACGTAGTCGCGTACCCGCCGGTCCCGCAGGCTGGCCGCGCCCCGCCCGGTGACCGTCCGCGGCGTGGCCAGCTGGCCCGCCAGCACGCCGACGGTGAAGGTGAGGCCAAGCGCCACCGTGGCGAGGTCGAAGTACGAGGTCTGCGCGAGCGCGAAGGCCAGGCCCACGCCGATGGCGAGCCCTGCCATCCGGCAGCGTCCGGCGATGGTCATCGTTCCCCCTTGTATCGAGTTGTTGGTACAAGGAAACGCCGCGAGCGCTACTTGTGTCAATAGCTTGGTACAAGCTGCGTCACACCACCCCGATTTGGCGGGCGTCCACCAGGTCACGTATCGTTCTCGGCAACAGTTCCACCCAAAGACCGCTGGTCATCTGATCCGGAGCTCTCCGGAACACGATCGAAGGCCCCGTCGCTCGGCAACGAGCGGGACACGGGCGGCCCGCGCAGGGAAGAACGGTGAGCCTGCGGCCCTGTGCCGTGTGAAGCCCCGTGCGCCCTGCGCCGGGGCGTTTTCGTTTCCCTCCCGCTGTCGGGTTCCGGGTCCGGCGAGACCAGCCTGGAGTACGAGAGAGGAGGGGACATGGCGGACAAGATCCGTGCCGACAAGGCCGGCACTGTCGCGGAGCTCAAGGAGCGCTTCCAGAACTCGGGCGCCGTGGTGCTCACCGAGTACCGCGGTCTCACCGTGAAGCAGCTCACTGACCTGCGTCGTTCCATGGGCGGTGCCGAGTACACCGTTGCCAAGAACACGCTTGCCAAGCGCGCCGCGACCGACGCCGGTCTGACCGGTCTCGACGCTCTGTTCACCGGTCCTACCGCGCTCGCCTTCGTCTCCGGCGATGTCGTCGAGGCCGCGAAGGGCCTGAAGGAGTTCGCGAAGGCGAACCCCCTGCTCGTCATCAAGGGCGGGGTCTTCGAGGGCAAGGCGATCACGGCGGCCGACGTCGCCAAGCTTGCCGACCTCGAGTCCCGCGAGGTGCTGCTGGCCAAGCTGGCCGGCGCGATGAAGGCGAGCATGAGCAACGCCGCGGCGCTCTTCCAGGCCCCGCTGGCCAAGGCCGTCCGCACGGCCGCCGCTCTGCAGGACAAGCGCGAGAAGGAGGGCGCCGACGCCTGACCGGCGTCGACGTCATCCGCACCACCTGCTCGCGGCGTCCTGCCGCGGCGTGTAGACCCAGTAAGAAAGGACGCCTGACATGGCGAAGCTGAGCACCACCGAGCTCCTTGACGCTTTCAAGGAGATGACCCTGATCGAGCTCTCCGAGTTCGTCAAGGAGTTCGAGAGCACGTTCGACGTGAAGGCCGCCGCTCCGGTTGCCGTCGCGGGCCCGGCTTCGGCCGCCGCCCCGGCCGAGGCCGAGGCCGAGAAGGACGAGTTCGACGTCGTCCTCGAGTCCGACGGTGGCAAGAAGATCCAGGTCATCAAGGTCGTGCGTGAGCTGACCGGCCTGGGCCTGAAGGAGGCCAAGGACGTGGTCGAGGCCGCGCCGAAGGCGATCCTGGAGAAGGTCAACAAGGACAACGCCGAGAAGGCCAAGGCCAAGCTCGAGGCCGAGGGCGCCAAGGTCACCCTCAAGTGACCTTGCGCTGACGTGCAGCGTGTCGAAGGGTGGGCATCCCGACAGGGAGCCCACCCTTTGCTTTATGCAGGTCAAACGCCCGTTGATACCAACTTGACGCAGTACCGGACACTGGAACCCGTCGCCGGGTCTTGACGTGAACGGCGACGCCAGGCAGTCTTTCTTCAGTACGACCTTCCGAGTTAGTAGCGGACAGGGTGCGGAGCGTGGTGACACCGATCTGAAGGTGGTCTCGAGCACGTTCTGCGAAAGCCTGCCGTGGGACTCGACAGCGGTCTGTGCTTCGGCTACACTGCTAGTTTGCGCTGCCCTTCGACTTTTCCCCTGCCCGGATTGCCGGATTGTCTGTGACGATCGGATCTGGACCAGGGGTCGTCGGGATGCTCGCGTAACGGCCGTTGCACCACCGGTCCTCGGAAGGACGTATCTTGGCAGCCTCCCGCCCTGCGAAGACCAGTCGATCGTCGAGCGCGTTCGCTCCTCGCCGGATCTCCTTTGGCAGGATTACCGAACACCTCGAAGTGCCCAACCTGCTCGCTATCCAAACCGAGTCCTTTGACTGGCTTGTCGGCAATGAGTCCTGGCAGTCCCGTTCGTCGGCTCTCGCCGACGCCCGTTCGGGCCTCGCGGAGATCCTCGAGGAGATCAGCCCGATCGAGGACTTCTCCGGCACCATGTCGCTCAGCTTCTCCGACCCTCGCTTCGACGAGGTCAAGGCCTCCATCGAGGAGTGCAAGGAGAAGGACCTCACCTACTGCGCGCCGCTGTTCGTGACCGCGGAGTTCACCAACAACTCGACTGGCGAGATCAAGAGCCAGACCGTGTTCATGGGTGACTTCCCGATGATGACGCCGAAGGGCACCTTCATCATCAACGGCACCGAGCGCATCGTGGTCAGCCAGCTTGTCCGCTCCCCGGGCGTGTACTTCGCCAAGGAGCCGGACAAGACCTCCGACCGCGACCTCTCCAGCGTCAAGGTCATCCCCAGCCGGGGTGCCTGGCTGGAGTTCGACATCGACAAGCGCGACACCGTCGGCGTCCGCATCGACCGCAAGCGCCGGCAGGCCGTCACCGTCCTGCTGAAGGCGATCGGCTGGACCAACGACCAGATCCGCGAGCGCTTCGCGTGGTCCGAGCTGCTGATGACGACCCTCGAGAAGGACCACATCGCTGGTCAGGACGAGGCGCTGCTCGACATCTACCGCAAGCTGCGCCCTGGCGAGCCGCCGACGCGCGAGAACGCCCAGACCCTGCTCGACAACCTCTTCTTCAACCCGAAGCGGTACGACGTCGCCAAGGTCGGGCGCTACAAGTTCAACAAGAAGCTCGAGCTCGACATCCCGATCACCACCGGGACGCTGACCGAGGACGACATCGTCGCCACCGTGGAGTACCTTGCCCGCCTGCACGCGGGCGAGGAGGGCTACGAGGCCGACGACATCGACCACTTCGGCAACCGCCGCCTGCGCACCGTGGGTGAGCTGATCCAGAACCAGGTTCGGGTCGGCCTCTCCCGCATGGAGCGCGTCGTGCGCGAGCGCATGACCACGCAGGACGTCGAGGCGATCACGCCGCAGACCCTGATCAACATCCGCCCGGTGGTGGCGGCGATCAAGGAGTTCTTCGGCACGTCGCAGCTGTCGCAGTTCATGGACCAGACCAACCCGCTCGCGGGTCTGACCCACCGTCGCCGCCTGTCGGCGCTCGGCCCGGGTGGTCTGTCGCGTGACCGCGCCGGCTTCGAGGTCCGTGACGTGCACCCGTCGCACTACGGCCGGATGTGCCCGATCGAGACGCCGGAAGGCCCGAACATCGGTCTGATCGGCGCCCTGTCGACGTTCGCGCGGGTCAACCCGTTCGGCTTCGTCGAGACGCCGTACCGCAAGGTCGTCGACGGCAAGGTCACCGACCAGATCGACTACCTGACCGCGGACGAGGAGGACCGGTTCGTCAAGGCGCAGGCCAACGCCGTGCTCATGGGCGACGGCTCCTTCGCCGAGGACCGCGTGCTGGTCCGCCGTAAGGGCGGTGAGGTCGACTACGTGCCGCCGGCACAGGTCGACTACATGGACGTGTCGCCGCGGCAGATGGTCTCCGTGGCCACCGCGATGATCCCGTTCCTCGAGCACGACGACGCCAACCGCGCGCTCATGGGCGCGAACATGCAGCGTCAGGCGGTGCCGCTGGTCAAGGCCGAGGCCCCGCTGGTCGGCACGGGTATGGAGTACCGTGCCGCGACCGACGCCGGCGACGTGGTCGTGGCCGAGGTCGGCGGCGTGGTCGAGGACCTGTGCGCGGACTACATCACCGTGCACCAGGACGACGGCTTCCGCCGGACCTACCTGCTGCACAAGTTCCGCCGGTCGAACTCGGGTTCCTGCGTGAACCAGAAGCCGGTGGTGCTGGAGGGTGCCCGCGTCGAGGCCGGTCAGGTCATCGCCGACGGCCCCTGCACCGACAACGGTGAGATGGCGCTCGGCCGCAACCTGCTGGTCGCCTTCATGCCGTGGGAGGGCCACAACTACGAGGACGCGATCATCCTGTCCCAGCGTCTGGTGCAGGAGGACGTGCTCACCTCGATCCACATCGAGGAGCACGAGGTCGACGCCCGCGACACCAAGCTGGGCCCGGAGGAGATCACCCGCGACATCCCGAACGTCAGCGAGGAGATGCTGGCGGACCTGGACGAGCGGGGCATCATCCGGATCGGCGCCGAGGTCGTGCCGGGCGACATCCTGGTCGGCAAGGTCACGCCCAAGGGCGAGACCGAGCTGACCCCGGAGGAGCGGCTGCTCCGCGCGATCTTCGGTGAGAAGGCGCGCGAGGTCCGCGACACCTCGCTGAAGGTGCCGCACGGCGAGACCGGCACGGTCATCGGCGTGCGCACGTTCTCCCGCGAGGACGGCGACGAGCTGCCCCCGGGCGTCAACGAGCTGGTCCGCGTGTACGTCGCCCAGAAGCGCAAGATCCAGGACGGTGACAAGCTCGCCGGCCGCCACGGCAACAAGGGTGTCATCTCCAAGATCCTTCCGGTCGAGGACATGCCGTTCCTCGAGGACGGCACCCCGGTCGACATCGTGCTCAACCCGCTGGGCGTGCCCGGTCGAATGAACATCGGCCAGGTTCTCGAGGTCCACCTGGGCTGGGTCGCGAAGACCGGCTGGAAGGTCGCGGGCGAGGACGCCGAGTGGAAGAAGGCGCTGCGCTCGATCGGCGCGCACGAGGCCGAGGCCAACACGAACGTGGCCACCCCGGTCTTCGACGGCGCGCACGACGACGAGATCGCCGGTCTGCTCGGCAGCACCCTGCCCAACCGTGACGGCCTGCAGCTGATCGGCGAGTCGGGCAAGGCCAAGCTGTTCGACGGCCGGTCCGGTGAGCCGCTGCCGGACCCGATCTCGGTCGGCTACATGTACATCCTGAAGCTGAACCACCTGGTCGACGACAAGATCCACGCTCGGTCGACCGGTCCGTACTCGATGATCACGCAGCAGCCGCTGGGTGGTAAGGCCCAGTTCGGTGGCCAGCGCTTCGGTGAGATGGAGTGCTGGGCGATGCAGGCCTACGGCGCCGCGTACGCGCTGCAGGAGCTGCTGACGATCAAGTCCGACGACGTGCTGGGCCGCGTGAAGGTCTACGAGGCCATCGTCAAGGGCGAGAACATCCCCGAGCCGGGCATCCCGGAGTCGTTCAAGGTGCTGCTCAAGGAGCTCCAGTCGCTGTGCCTGAACGTCGAGGTGCTGTCCAGCGACGGTGTGGCGCTCGAGATGCGCGAGACCGACGACGAGGTGTTCCGGGCGGCGGAGGAGCTCGGTATCGATCTGTCCCGGCGGGAGCCGAGCAGCGTCGAGGAAGTCTGATGTAAAAGGCGTCCTCCGCGCGCTCCGGCGTGTGGAGGACGCCTCCGCCATCAACTGACACTGATGAAGACACGAGCAAAGAGGGAAATACAACGTGCTCGACGTTAACTTCTTCGATGAGCTTCGGATCGGCCTGGCGGGCGCGGAAGACATCCGGCGCTGGTCGCACGGCGAGGTCAAGAAGCCCGAGACCATCAACTACCGCACCCTGAAGCCCGAGAAGGACGGACTCTTCTGCGAGAAGATCTTCGGTCCGCAGCGGGACTGGGAGTGCTACTGCGGCAAGTACAAGCGGGTCCGCTTCAAGGGCATCGTCTGTGAGCGCTGCGGCGTCGAGGTGACCCGTTCCAAGGTGCGTCGTGAGCGGATGGGCCACATCGAGCTCGCCGCCGCGGTCACCCACATCTGGTACTTCAAGGGCGTGCCGAGCCGGCTGGGCTACCTGCTGGACCTCGCGCCCAAGGACCTCGAGAAGATCATTTACTTCGCCTCGTACGTGATCACGAGCGTGGACGCCGAGGCGCGTCACCGCGACATGACCACGGTCGAGAACGAGATCTTCGCCGAGAAGCGGCAGGCCGAGAACGCCCGCGACGCCGAGATCGAGAAGCGCGCGGTCAAGCTCGAGGCCGACCTGGCCGAGCTGGAGGCCGAGGGCGCCAAGGCCGACGTGCGCCGCAAGGTCAAGGAGGCCGGCGAGCGCGAGATGCGCCAGATCCGCGACAAGGCGCAGCGCGAGATCGACCGCCTGGACGAGGTGCTGGACACGTTCCGCAAGCTCGACGCCAAGCAGCTGGTCACCGACGAGCTGCTCTACCGCGAGCTGCGCGACCGGTTCGGCGAGTACTTCACCGGCGGCATGGGCGCCGAGGCCATCAAGGCCCTCGTGCAGAACATGGACCTCGAGGCCGAGGCCGAGTTCCTGCGCGAGACGATCCGCTCGGGCAAGGGGCAGCGCAAGCTGCGCGCGCTCAAGCGGCTCAAGGTCGTGGCCGCGTTCCTGGCCACCGGCAACTCGCCGCTGGGCATGGTGCTCGACTGCGTCCCGGTCATCCCGCCGGACCTGCGCCCGATGGTGCAGCTCGACGGTGGCCGCTTCGCGACGTCGGACCTGAACGACCTGTACCGCCGGGTCATCAACCGCAACAACCGCCTCAAGCGTCTGATCGACCTCGGCGCGCCCGAGATCATCGTGAACAACGAGAAGCGGATGCTGCAGGAGGCCGTCGACGCGCTGTTCGACAACGGCCGCCGTGGCCGGCCGGTGACCGGTCCGGGCAACCGCCCGCTCAAGTCGCTGTCCGACATGCTCAAGGGCAAGCAGGGCCGGTTCCGCCAGAACCTGCTCGGCAAGCGCGTGGACTACTCCGGTCGTTCCGTGATCGTCGTGGGTCCGCGGCTGAAGCTGCACCAGTGCGGTCTGCCCAAGCAGATGGCGCTGGAGCTGTTCAAGCCGTTCGTGATGAAGCGGCTGGTCGACCTGAACCACGCCCAGAACATCAAGTCCGCCAAGCGCATGGTCGAGCGTCAGCGCCCGGTCGTGTGGGACGTGCTGGAAGAGGTCATCACCGAGCACCCGGTGCTGCTCAACCGCGCGCCCACGCTGCACCGGCTGGGCATCCAGGCGTTCGAGCCGCAGCTGGTCGAGGGCAAGGCCATCCAGATCCACCCGCTCGTCTGCACCGCGTTCAACGCGGACTTCGACGGTGACCAGATGGCGGTGCACGTGCCGCTGTCCGCCGAGGCCCAGGCCGAGGCGCGGATCCTGATGCTGTCCAGCAACAACATCCTCAAGCCGGCCGACGGCAAGCCGGTGACCATGCCCACCCAGGACATGATCATCGGGCTGTACCACCTGACCCACAAGCGCACCGGCATGGTGGGCGAGGGCCGGGTGTTCAGCTCCGAGGCCGAGGCGATGATGGCCTTCGACAACGGCGAGCTGCACCTGCAGGCGCCGGTGCGGATCCGCCTCAAGGGCGTCACCTCGGTCGACAACGGCCCGGGCGCCGAGGCGTGGACCGCGCCGGAGGAGTGGGAGCAGGGCGAGGCGCTGCTGCTCGACACCACGCTGGGCCGGGTCCTGTTCAACGAGACCCTGCCGGTGGGCTACCGCTTCGTCAACCACGAGGTCCGCAAGGGCCAGCTCTCGGGCATCGTGAACGACCTGGCCGAGCGCTACCCCAAGGTCGCCCTGGCGGCGACGCTGGACGCGCTGAAGGAGGCCGGCTTCCACTGGGCCACCTGGTCCGGCGTCACCATCGGCATGGAGGACGTCATCTCGCCGCCGCGCAAGGGCCAGATCCTTGAGCGGTACGAGAAGGAGGCCGAGCGCTTCGACAAGCAGTACCAGCGTGGTCTGATGACCGCCGAGGAGCGTCGCGGCGAGCTGATCGAGCTGTGGACCAAGGCGACCAACGAGGTGGCCAAGGAGCTGGAGACGGCGCTGCCGCTGGAGAACCCGCTGTGGCGCATGATCCACTCCGGCGCGCGAGGCAACATGCTGCAGCTGCGTCAGATCGCGGCGATCCGTGGTCTGGTGGCCAACCCGAAGGGTGAGATCATCCCGCGGCCGATCAAGTCCTCGTACCGCGAGGGCCTGAGCGTGCTGGAGTACTTCATCTCCACGCACGGCGCCCGCAAGGGTCTGGCCGACACCGCGCTGCGTACCGCCGACTCGGGTTACCTGACCCGTCGTCTGGTGGACGTCTCGCAGGACGTGATCATCCGTGAGGACGACTGCGGCACCGACCGCGCGATCCCGATGCAGATCGGCACGCGCCACGACGGTGTGCTGTCGGTGCACGAGCACGCCGAGACCGGCGCGCACGCCCGCACCCTGGCCGAGGACATGTCCGACGCCAACGGCAACCTCGTCGCGGCGCGCGGCACCGACCTCAACTCGATCGTCGTCGACAAGCTGGTCAAGGCCGGCATCGAGGGCGTGCGGGTGCGGTCCGTGCTCACCTGCGAGAGCAAGCTGGGCGTCTGCGCGGCCTGCTACGGCCGCTCGCTGCCGACCGGCAAGCTGGTGGACGTCGGCGAGGCCGTCGGCATCATCGCGGCGCAGTCCATCGGTGAGCCCGGTACGCAGCTGACGATGCGTACCTTCCACACCGGTGGTGCGGCCTCGGGTGAGGACATCACCCAGGGTCTGCCGCGTGTCCAGGAGATCTTCGAGGCGCGTGTGCCCAAGGGCAAGGCGCCGATCGCGGACACTCCCGGCCGCATCCGCATCGAGGCCGGCGACCGGTCGAAGAAGATCATCATCGTGCCGGACGACGGTAGCGAGGAGATCGTCCACGACAAGATCTCGAACCGCGTGAAGCTGCGCGTGCACGACGGCGCCCACGTCGAGGTCGGCGAGAAGCTGACCGAGGGCACCATCGACCCGCACGAGCTGCTGCGCATCATGGGCCCGCGCGCGGTCCAGGTCCATCTGACCAACGAGGTCCAGGAGGTCTACCGCTCGCAGGGTGTGATGATCCACGACAAGCACATCGAGATCATCATCCGCCAGATGCTCAAGCGCGTGACGATCATCGACTCGGGCGCCACGGAGTTCCTGCCGGGTGTCCTGGTCGACCGGGCGCAGTTTGAGGGCGAGAACCGTCGCCTGGTCTCCGAGGGCGGCGAGCCCGCGGCCGGCCGTCCGGTGCTGATGGGTATCACCAAGGCGTCGCTGGCGACCGAGTCGTGGCTGTCGGCGGCCTCCTTCCAGGAGACCACCCGGGTGCTCACCGACGCGGCCATCAACGCGCGCAGTGACTCGCTCATCGGCCTCAAGGAGAACGTCATCATCGGCAAGCTCATCCCGGCGGGTACCGGCATCAGCAAGTACCGCAACGTCCGGGTGGAGCCGACCGAGGAGGCGAAGGCCAAGGTCTACTCGATGACCTCGTACGGCGAGACCGACTACGGCTTCGGCCCGGCGTCCGGTGTCGCGGTGCCGCTGGACGACTTCGACTTCGGGTCGTACCGGTAACCGTTCCTAGAGAACGTGGCGTCCCCCATGTCGTTGACCACGGCATGGGGGACGCCGTTTTTCTGTCCGCGGGCGGTCCGGCAGGCGCGGCGGCCCGCGATCCCGCCGACCCCGACCCGGTGGCCGACAGCAAGGCCACCGCGGCGTTCGGGCTCGGCCTGCTGGCCGCGGTGACCGGCCTGGCCGTCGGGGGCGTCGTGCCCGCCACGGTCGCGCTCGCGCTGGCCCGGCAGGCGCGGGCGGACCTGCGTACCGGCGAGGGCTGGCGCACCGGCGCGGGCCGGGTGCGCTGGGCGGAAGGGCTGGCCTGGCTGGGGCTGGCGCTGGCCGGGCTGAGCCTGCTCGCGCTGACCGTGTGGCTGTTCCTGCGCGGCGTACGCTTCGGCGACCAGGACTTCCCGCCGACCGTCGACTGAGCGCCGGTGCGGGCACGGGCGGAGCGTGGTGGGGACGTGGCAGGATCGGCGGCGTGACTCAGCAGCCTCCCGTGCCGCAGTGGCCCGCCATCCCGCCCACGGGCCAGCAGCCGCCCGCGCCGCAGTGGCCCACGGTGCCGGAGCCGGACCAGCCGTCGGCGACCCAGGCCGACCAGCCCCAGCCGGCCGTGGGTGGGCAGCACCCGGCACCGCAGTGGGGCCAGCCGGCGCCGCACGCGGACCAGCAGCCGCCGCAGTCGCAGTGGGGCCGGCCCCAGCCTGCTCAGCCGCTGCCGCAGTGGGGTCAGGCTCCGGGTGAGCCTGTGTCTCCCACGGGTCAGCAGTCCTCGCCGCCGCGGTGGGGTCAGGCTCCGTGGGGGGAGCCGGTGCCGCCCGCGGGGCAGCAGTCCTCGGCGCCGCACTGGGGTCAGGCTCCGCCGGTGCCGCCTGCGGGGCAGCCTTCGCCGCAGTGGCCTTCGGGGCCGCAGGCCGTTCAGCCGCAGCCGGGTCAGGCGGTGCCGCAGTGGCCGTCCGTGCCGGCTGCCGCCGGCCCCCGCCCGGTGAGCTACCCGCCGCCGGTGCGGGTCGAGGCCGTGCCGGGCACGCCGTTCGGGCTCGCGGTGCTGGGTGCGCCGAAGACGGCTTCCGGAGTGGCGGCGAGCTCGCTGGCGACGGGTATCGGCTCGGTGCTGGTGTCGCTGGTGGTGTGGTGCTTCGGGGCGGCCGGGGCGCAGCAGGGCTGGGGCGGACTGGTCGCGGGTGCTTTCGCGGTGCTCGCGATCCTGCTCGGGACGGCCGGCATCGTGCTGGGCTGGCTGGGTATGCGCCAGATCCGGCTGGCCGCGGGCGGGATGACCGGGCGCGGGGTGGCCATCACCGGTCTCGTCTGCGGCGCCGCAGGTTTCCTGCTGGCCGCGATGGGCCTGATCGCCGCAATCGCGCTGAGCGCAGGGGCCTGACCAGCCGCAACCGCGTCCGCTGGGCTCGCGCTTGCGTTGGCTCCGCGCCTGCGCTGGCGCAGTGGCGGTCGAAGATCGCCGGTTCGGGTCGGAACCTCTGGTCAGGCTTCACTTTCCGACCCGAGACTGCGATCTTCGTGCCGGGCGGCGGTGCTGGGCCTGTGCCGCAGGAGACGGGTGCCTGGTGGTCCGGTGGCGGGTGGGGTCGAAGATCGCCGGTTCGGGTCAGAACTTCTGGTCAGGCTTCACCTTCCGACCTCAGACGGCGATCTTCGTCTCGGATGGCGGTGCGGGGCCGTGTCGCAGGAGTCGGGTGTGCGGCGCCGCGGTTTCCGGGACCGCGTTGAAGATCGCTGGTTGGGGTCGGAAGGTGTGGTCAGGCTTCACTTTTTGACCTGAGACGGCGATCTTCGCCCGACGAGCGGCCCGACGGGCGGCCCGACGGGCGGCGGGGCGAGGGAGGGGAGGGGGGAGGGTGTGGGGCGGCTCCGGGGGAGAGCTGGCTCACGGTAGGGCATCCGGTTCAAAGCGTGGGAATCGACGAGGTAGACTGGCTGTCGGAGTTCGCGCCGACGGCGGGCTGGCAGTTCGGAACGACAGGTGTTCGCGCATCGATGCGCGGGTGGCGGTACCCCGTTTTGACCAGTGGGCCATCGGTTCGGTACTCTTTCCCCTCGTGCCCGGGCTTGCCCGGGCCCCTCGTGCGTGCGCCGACGCGGGGAGCTGGGCCACTGGTCCGGCAGCCGCAGCACCACGACAAAGACAGACTCCGACAGCTCGAGCGATCGAGCCGCCGGGCCCGTGTGCCGGACGACACGCCCGACCGCGGGGGTCGGTACACGTCCCGGATCAGTCCGTGACGGCGGCCGATCGCAGCAGTTCGGGCCGCATACGCGGCCAACGGCCACATAAGTTTCCGCGGCGAGGCCGCGGAGAGGAAGCAAAAGGGAGCGGAGAACACCGGTGCCCACAATCCAGCAGCTGGTCCGTAAGGGCCGCCAGGCGAAGACGAGCAAGACCAAGACGCCGGCGCTGAAGGGGAGCCCCCAGCGGCGCGGTGTGTGCACGCGTGTGTACACCACGACGCCCAAGAAGCCGAACTCGGCACTGCGGAAGGTCGCTCGCGTCAAGCTGAGCAGCCAGATCGAGGTCACCGCGTACATCCCGGGTGTCGGCCACAACCTGCAGGAGCACTCGATCGTGCTCGTCCGCGGCGGCCGTGTGAAGGACCTGCCCGGCGTGCGGTACAAGATCATTCGTGGTTCGCTGGACACCCAGGGTGTCCGCAACCGCAAGCAGGCACGTAGCCGCTACGGCGCGAAGCTGGTCAAGGAAGGGAAGAAGTAATGCCGCGTAAGGGCCCCGCGCCTCGTCGGCCGCTGAACGCCGATCCGGTTTACAGCTCGCCGCTGGTCACCCAGCTGGTCAACAAGATCCTGCTCAACGGCAAGCGTCAGCTGGCCGAGCGGGTCGTGTACGGCGCCCTCGAGGGCTGCCGTGAGAAGACCGGCACCGACCCGGTGGTGACGCTCAAGCGCGCCATGGACAACGTGAAGCCGACCCTCGAGGTCCGCAGCCGCCGTGTCGGTGGCGCGACCTACCAGGTGCCGGTCGAGGTCCGTCCGGCCCGCGCGACCACGCTGGGTCTGCGCTGGCTGGTGACCTACTCCCGCGCCCGTCGCGAGAAGACCATGGTCGAGCGCCTCATGAACGAGCTGCTCGACGCCAGCAACGGCCTCGGCGCCGCCGTCAAGCGGCGTGAGGACACGCACAAGATGGCCGAGTCGAACAAGGCCTTCGCGCACTACCGCTGGTGAACGTCGTGGAGCCGGGCCGATCCGTCGGTTCCGGCTCCACACCCTTGACTTTCCGGGACGTGAGTCCCACACCGAAAGGATCGTGAAGTGGCCGCCGTAGACGCCGCCCTCGCCAAGACCCGCAACATCGGCATCATGGCGCACATCGACGCCGGTAAGACCACCACCACCGAGCGGATCCTGTTCTACACCGGTATCACGCACAAGATCGGTGAGGTCCACGAGGGCGCTGCCGTCATGGACTGGATGGAGCAGGAGCAGGAGCGTGGTATCACCATCACCTCCGCTGCTACCAAGTGTGAGTGGAAGGGCCACACGATCCAGATCATCGACACGCCCGGCCACGTCGACTTCACGGTCGAGGTGGAGCGTTCGCTGCGCGTGCTCGACGGCGCGGTCGCGGTCTACGACGGTGTCGCCGGTGTGGAGCCGCAGACCGAGAACGTGTGGCGCCAGGCCGACAAGTACAACGTCCCGCGTATGTGCTTCGTCAACAAGCTGGACCGCACCGGCGCGGACTTCTTCCGCTGCGTCGACATGATGATCACCCGGCTCAACGCCACCCCGCTGGTGCTGCAGATCCCGATCGGTCTCGAGGGCGACCACATCGGTGTCGTGGACCTGCTGGGCATGCGCGCGCTGACCTGGCGCGGCGAGACCGCCAAGGGTGAGGACTACGCGGTCGAGGAGATCCCGGCCAACCTCACCGAGCAGGCCGACGAGTGGCGCACCAAGCTGCTCGAGACCCTGTCCGAGGCGGACGACGCGATCATGGAGAGCTACCTCGAGGGTGGCGAGTTCACGGTCGACGAGCTGAAGGCCGCGATCCGTCGCGCCACCATCGCCGGCAAGCTGAACCCGGTCGTCTGCGGCTCCGCGTTCAAGAACAAGGGCGTGCAGCCGATGCTGGACGCCGTCGTGGACTTCCTGCCGTCGCCGCTGGACATCCCGGCCATCGACGGCACGCTGATGGACGGGGAGACCCCGGTCGCGCGGCACGCCGACTCGACCGAGCCGTTCTCCGGCCTGGCCTTCAAGATCCAGACGGACAAGCACCTGGGCAAGCTGACCTACGTGCGCGTCTACTCGGGCACGCTGGACGCGGGCTCGCCGGTGATCAACTCGACCAAGGACCGCAAGGAGCGGGTCGGGAAGATCTACCAGATGCACGCCAACAAGCGTGAGGAGCGCTCGCAGGCGTTCGCCGGCGACATCATCGCGGTGCAGGGCCTCAAGCAGACCACCACGGGTGACACGCTGAGCGACCCGGCGAACCCGGTGATCCTCGAGTCGATGACCTTCCCGGACCCGGTCATCTCGGTGGCCATCGAGCCGAAGACGAAGGCCGACCAGGAGAAGCTGGGCACCGCGATCCAGAAGCTCGCCGAGGAGGACCCGACCTTCCGCGTGAAGCTCGACGAGGAGACCGGCCAGACGGTCATCTCCGGCATGGGCGAGCTCCACCTGGAGATCCTCGTCGACCGGATGAAGCGCGAGTTCAACGTCGAGGCCAACGTCGGCAAGCCGCAGGTGGCGTACCGCGAGACGATCCGCCGCGTGGTGGACAAGCTCGAGTACACCCACAAGAAGCAGACCGGTGGCTCGGGCCAGTACGCGAGCGTCATCATCGGCATCGAGCCGCTGCCGCTGGACGCCCCGGCGCAGTACGAGTTCGTCAACGCCGTCACGGGTGGCCGCATCCCGAAGGAGTTCATCCCTTCGATCGACGCCGGCGCCCAGGACGCGATGCAGTACGGCGTGCTCGCGGGCTACCCGCTGGTCGGCGTCAAGCTGACGCTGATCGACGGTAAGTACCACGAGGTCGACTCGTCGGAAATGGCGTTCAAGATCGCCGGTTCGATGGCGCTGAAGGAGGCGGCCCGCAAGGCCGACCCGGCGATCCTCGAGCCGATGATGGCGGTCGAGGTCGTCACCCCCGAGGACAACATGGGTGACGTCATCGGCGACCTGAACTCCCGCCGTGGCATCATCCAGGCGATGGAGGAGCGCAGCGGCGCCCGCGTCGTCCGTGCTCTGGTGCCGCTGTCGGAGATGTTCGGCTACGTCGGCGACCTGCGGTCGAAGACCCAGGGCCGGGCCAGCTACAGCATGGTATTCGACTCCTACGCCGAGGTTCCCGCGAACGTGGCGAAGGAGATCATCGCTAAGGCCACCGGAGAGTGACCGCGGTGGTGGCGCCGGTTTCGGCCGGCGCCACCACGGCCTAGCTCACCAGGCCTCAGCACAGCAACAAGCGCCGGCGAACCCGGCGGGCAAAGGTCCTAAGCGCCAGCTGGCGCCGTCGGGCGAACGAACCAACAGTCCACAGGAGGACACCAGTGGCGAAGGCGAAGTTCGAGCGGACTAAGCCGCACGTCAACATCGGCACCATTGGTCACATCGACCACGGTAAGACGACGCTGACGGCGGCCATCACTAAGGTCCTGCACGACAAGTTCCCGGCACTCAACCCGTACACCCCGTTCGACGAGATCGACAAGGCGCCGGAGGAGAAGGCTCGTGGTATCACGATCTCCATCGCGCACGTCGAGTACCAGACGGAGAACCGGCACTACGCGCACGTCGACTGCCCGGGTCACGCTGACTACATCAAGAACATGATCACCGGTGCCGCCCAGATGGACGGCGCGATCCTGGTGGTCGCCGCGACCGACGGCCCGATGCCGCAGACCCGCGAGCACGTGCTGCTGGCCCGTCAGGTCGGCGTTCCCTACATCGTCGTGGCGCTCAACAAGAGCGACATGGTCGACGACGAGGAGCTGCTGGACCTGGTCGAGCTCGAGGTCCGCGAGCTGCTGTCGAGCCAGGAGTACCCGGGTGACGACCTGCCGGTCGTCCGGGTCTCGGCGCTCAAGGCGCTCGAGGGCGACGCCAAGTGGTCCGAGGCGCTCATGGGCCTGATGGACGCGGTCGACACCGCGATCCCGCAGCCCGAGCGTGAGGTCGACAAGCCGTTCCTGATGCCGATCGAGGACGTCTTCACGATCACCGGTCGTGGCACCGTCGTCACCGGTCGCGCCGAGCGTGGCATCCTCAAGCCGAACGAGGAGGTCGAGATCGTCGGTATTCGCGAGAAGTCGATGAAGACCACCTGCACCGGCATCGAGATGTTCCGCAAGCTGCTCGATGAGGCCCGCGCGGGTGAGAACGTCGGTCTGCTGCTGCGTGGCATCAAGCGCGAGGACGTCGAGCGCGGCATGGTCGTGGTCAAGCCCGGCTCGACCACCCCGCACACGGAGTTCGAGGCGTCGGTCTACATCCTCTCCAAGGAGGAGGGCGGCCGCCACACCCCGTTCTTCCAGAACTACCGTCCGCAGTTCTACTTCCGGACCACCGACGTCACCGGTGTCGTCACGCTGCCCGAGCGGGGCCCGGCACGCGCGGGTGGTGCGTGAACGCCGGTTCGCGCGAGTTCAGGCGGGGATGTCGAGCACCAGCAGGCAGGCCTCGTCGTCGCGCTCGGGCGGGGTGAGCTGCCACAGCGAGGTGGTGCCGCCGTCGCGGTGTGCGGCGGCGACGCGCTTGCCGAAGTCGGCCAGCGGGTCGCGC
The DNA here is from genome assembly GCF_040675365.1 of Catellatospora sp. NPDC049609. NCBI lineage: Bacteria > Bacillati > Actinomycetota > Actinomycetes > Micromonosporales > Micromonosporaceae > Catellatospora > Catellatospora sp. NPDC049609. The sequence continues at coordinate 17,374 of NZ_JBFAOU010000138.1, forward strand.
TTGCGCTTGTGCAGCACGCCGTCGGTGAACGAGACGAAGCTGTCGCCCGGTTCCAGGCGCAGCGTGTGGGTGTCGAAGCGCTGGCCGTCGAGCAGGCCCAGCAGCGGCCCGGCCGGGTCGTCGACGACCGAGGCTGTGCCGCCGCGGACCAGCAGCGGCTGCAGGTGCCCGGCCGAGGCCCAGCGCAGTGTGGCGTCGGACGGCTGGTAGTGGCCGATGAGCAGGCTCGCGAGCGGCCCGTCCGGCGCCCGCATGATCATGCCGTTGACGATGCGCAGGATCTCGGCCGGCGCGGTGCCCGCCGCGCCGAGCGTCACCACGGGGAAGCGCAGCCGCACCACGGCCGCCGCGGCGACCAGTCCGGTGCCGAACGCGTCGCCGATGACGAACAGCAGCGAGCCGTCGTCGAGCCGCTCGGCGTCGCAGAAGTCGCCGCGCAGCTGCGTACGCGGGGAGGTGGCGGCGTAGTGGCGCCCGGTCACCCGGGCGCCTCGCACGTCAAGCTGGAGGTCGCGGCCGGGATAGAGCAGGCGGGTCAGGTTGGCGGTCAGCGACTGCTCGGAGGCGAGCTGGATCTGCCGGGACGCGGCCACGGTCTCGCTGCGGGTGAAGCGGTCCTCGGCGGCGGACTTCTCGCTGATGTCGTGCAGCACCAGCCGGATCAGCCGCACCTCGCCGTCGGCCAGGTCGGCCTCGGCGAACACCCGCACCGGGGTGGGGCCGTTCGGGGTGGTCAGCCGCAGGTCGGCCAGGTCCGGCCGGCCCTTGTCGAGCCCGGCCCGCAGCTCGCGGAACGCGGCCCGGTCGGCCGCGGTGAAGAACCCGGCGAACTTGTCCAGCGTGGTGGGACCGTGCGCGGGATCGCGGCCGACCAGGGCGTACATGCCCGGCGACCAGACCGCGTCACCGGCCCGCAGGTCCCACTCGCCCCAGCCGGAGCCGCTCAGCGTCTCCAGCCGGCCCATCCGCTCGTCGTTGCTGACCGCGTCGTCGATGCGCTCCCACGAGGCGAGCAGCGCGTCGCCGATCCGGGCGGCGCGGCGGTTCAGGATGACGCGCCGCGGCTTGCCGTTGACCAGGGCGTCCTCGGCGACGCCGAACCGGGCCAGCGGAGTGTCCTCGGCGAGCACCCGCAGGTAGGCGTCGAACACGCCGTTGACCCGCAGGCCCGGGTACACGTCGAGCAGGCGGCGGCCCACGGTGTTGCCGTCGGACTGGCGCACCCCGCGGTTCGCCGCCGTGATCACGAAGTCGGTGACCGCGCCGTGCTCGTCGTAGGTCGGGGTCAGCAGGTGGCTGTGGCCGCCCGCGACGTCGAGCGCCGTGGCGAGCCAGACGGGGATGCCCGTGACGCCGGTGTCGGCCGCCGCGTCCCACAGCCGGCGCAGCGCGCGCCCGGCGGCGGTGGCCAGGCGGTCCAGGTAGGCGAGGTCGGTGTCGGCGAACTCCCGCGGGTGGCCCCAGATCAGCGCCAGCGCGCCGACGGTGTGCTCACCGGCGGTCAGCGGATACACCACCCGGGCCACGCCCGGCCCGACCAGGACGAAGTCGTGCGGGCTGCGGCCGTCGAGCAGCAGCGGGCGGCCGGTGCGCAGCACGGTGCCGACGGTCGTGTTCAGGGAGCTGGGGGAGCGCCGCCACTCGCCGGCCACCTGGGCCGGCCAGCCGTGGCTGGCGATCAGGCGCACCGCGCCGTCGGGCTCGGCGGCGAAGACGGCGGCCACGCCACCGGGCGGGTCCTCCAGCCCCACCTCGACCAGGGCCTCGACCAGCGCGCCGAGGTCGGCGGCGCTGTCCAGGGCGGCCACGCAGCGCCGCAGCACGCGGGCGCGCGCCTGCGGCAGCGGCCGCTGCGGGTCCTGGTCCAGCCCGGCGCCGGTGCGCAGCTCCGCGGCAGTGCTCGCGGGCAGGGCGAGCTCCGGCGGTGCCGGCGGGTCCTGCGCCTGCACGGTGTCGGGCACGGTCGCGCCGACGAGATCGGCGGCGAGGTCGACCACGCTGATGTTCTGCCGCTGCGACATCGCCGACAGGTGCTTGAACGCGGTCTCCGGGTCACAGCTCAGCCGCTCCGCCAGCAGCCCCTTGGCCTGGTCGATCAGGCCCCGCGTGCGCATCGCCCGGCGCAGGCCGGACAGCTCGGACTCCAGCCGCTGCACGCGCGCGACCCAGTCGGAGTCCCCGGGGCGGTGCTCAGCGTGCCGTGCCATGATTCGTAGCCTGCCCATCGTCGCGAGCGCCGAAACGGAGATCGCACTATTGTCCGGTAGGTCGGTGACCGCGAGACCGGCGGGTGTGCGAAACGCGCCGGGCGTGCGTTAATGGAACTGTTCGTGGGCGGTGGAGGGATTTCCGGATGAACCGAGGTTTCGGTGTCGAGCGGGTTGTGGACGCCGACCGCCTCGTGGTCAAGGTGCGGGGCGAGATCGACCTCATGACCGCGGGGACGCTACGCGACGAGCTGGTCGACGCGGTCAAACAGTCCCCCGAGGTGATGGTCGATCTGTCCGAGGTCGGCTTTCTCGACTCGACCGGGGTCCGGTCGCTGTTCGACGCGTACCGTGCCGCGGGTGAGCTCGGCCACCGCTTCTACGTGTCCGGCGCCCGGCAGTGGGTCGCGAAGGTGCTGGACGTCACCGGTGTCGGCAAGCTGCTCGCCCCGCCGGCCTGAGCCGGGCCTGCCGAAGATGCCGTCGTTCGCCGGGTCGGATCCGAAAAAATCGTGGGCGCAGGCGTGGCCGCCATGCCGGAAGGGCACTTGAGTTCTATGTCCATGCTGGTGTGCCACGTCCGCAGGCAACAACCGTTCGCGGTGATCGCGATGGCGGGCACCCTCGACAAGGATACGTTGATCCAGGCCGGGGTGACGCTGTCGGACTGCCTTGCCGAGCAGCCGGAGGCGGTGGTGCTCGACCTGGGCGACACGCGCTGCGGTGACGAGCGCCTGCCCGCCTGGCTGCACCGGGCCGCGGTCGGGTCGGCCCGCTGGCCCGGCGCGCCGATCATCGTCGCGGCCCCGCCCTGCCCCATCCCAATCGACCACGACGGCATAGTCGTCTACGACACCCTGGCCGAGGCGGAGAAGGCCGCCGAGGCGCTGCCGGTGAACCCGCGCCGCGCGGTGACGCTGCCGCCGACGCCGGCCAGCTGCGCCCGCGCCCGCGACCTCGCGCAGCGGGCCTGCACCGCGTTCGGGCTGCCCCGGCTGGGCCAGCTCACCCAGCTGCTGGCGTCCGAGCTGACCGCCAACGCGGTCACCCACGCGCGCACCGAGATGGAGCTGACGCTGCGGCGCAGCGGGGAGTCGGTCATCGTGGCGGTCCGCGATGGCGATCCGCGCCTGCCGCACGAGCCCGGACCGGAGGACCGCGGGGCGGGCGTGGAGCTGGTCTCGGCCATGGCAACCGACTGGGGAAGCCTGCTGACCAGCGGCGGGAAGGTGGTCTGGGCACGCGCGTCGGTGGAGAAACCGGTGCGTGGCGGGCACCTCGAACCCCCTGCCGGGGCGTAGACTTGGCGTTGCCGCGCAAGCGGCATGACGTGGCCTGCGGGCCACGCCGGGCGCTCCAGCAGCAGGGCGCCGACCCGCCAGGACAAGCCGGCCGGCCCGTGCGGCGCACGGGCGACGCGATGCAGGCATTCGGCAGGTACATCAACATGGCAAACGCAAACGCCACGGTTTCATCCGAGACGTCCTCGTTGAGCGCGCTCGACGTGTTCGCGAGGTTCCAGGACCCTTTGCTGCTGCTCCATCGGCTTCCCGACGACGACGCTGGGCGGGCCAAGCTCCGTGACGAGATCATCTGCGGCTGCGCGCCGGTGGCGCGGCGGCTCGCGATGCGCTTCCGCAACCGCGGCGAGGACGTCGACGATCTCGTACAGGTGGCCATGATCGGCCTGATCAAGGCCGTCGACCGCTTCGAACCCGAGCGCGGGGTGCCCTTCGGCAATTACGTCATGCCGACGATGCTGGGCGAGATCAAGCGCTACTTCCGCGACCGGACGTGGACGCTGCACGTGCAGCGCTCGCTGCAGGAGCTGCACCTGGCGGTGTGCCGGGTCATCCCGGAGCTCAGCCAGAGCCTGCAGCGCACACCCACGGTCGAGGACATCGCCGAGCACCTCGGTGTCAGCGAGGACGACGTGCTGCGCGGCATGCGGTGCGCGTCGGCGTACACGGCCAGCTCGCTGAACGCGCCCGCGACCGCGGACGACAACGAGGGCCAGTTGCAGGACCTCATCGGCGAGTGCGACGGCGCCCTGGAGGCGCTGCCCGAGCGTGAGGCCCTGCGCCAGGCCATCGACACGCTACCCGAGCGCGAGCAGCGGATCCTGCGGATGCGCTTCGTCGACTGCATGACGCAGTCGGAGATCGCCGATCAGGTCGGCGTCTCGCAGATGCACGTCTCGCGGCTGCTGTCGCGGGCGTTCGACGTGCTCCGCGGGGAGCTCACCGCGTCCGACGCCGTGTGAGCCGCCGTGCCGTGCCGCCTGCCCGCGGGCAGGCGGGAGCCCGGG
>NZ_JBFAOU010000139.1:0-21662 GCF_040675365.1 Catellatospora sp. NPDC049609
GCTAACAGTGCCGACGCTCACGGGGCCACCACCGTCACACCGTGGTGCGGGCCACCCACGGCCGAGCCGAGATCACGGGCCGGTAAACTCGTCGGCCGGACTGCCTCAGCGCTGCCAGGGCGGGGGCACCCGCACCGCCGCCATGCCCGCGGCGGCCGCGGCCTGCATCCCCAGGTCGGTGTCCTCGAAGACCAGGCAGTGCTCCGGTGCCACGTCGAGGTGTGCCGCCGCCAGCAGGAAGCACTCCGGGTCGGGCTTGCCCCGGGTGTACTCCCCCGCGCAGACCAGCACGTCGAACCGGTCGAGCAGGCCGAGGGTGCGCAACGAGTGCGACACCGGCTCGCGGGCCCCGCCGGACACCACGGCCATCGGCACGCGGCCGTGCCCGTCCTCGATGTGCCACACCACCTCCGGCACGGCGGTGAGCTCGGGCATCAGCGCCTGGTAGAGGTCGGCGTGGCGGCGTTCGACCGCGGCGACCGGCATGGCCAGGCCCTGCGCCGTGTTGAGGTCGACGACGATGTCGGCCACCGACCGCCCGCCCCAGGCGTAGAACAGCTCCTCGGGCAGGTCGCAGCCCCACTCGCCGAGCGCCTGCCGCCAGGCGCGGTAGTGCAGCGGCATGTTGTCGGCGATGGTGCCGTCGCAGTCGAACAGGTAGGCCCGGAACTCCCCGGGCGGCAGGGCCAGCGTCACCCGGTGAAGGGTACTGACGCCGCACCGGATCGGTGCGCCCGGTTCGGTTTAATGACGGACATGACGGCGACCCACCCCGGACTGCTCAACGGCCGCTACCGCATGGACGAGCGCATCGGCGCGGGCGGCATGGGCGAGGTGTGGCGCGCCACCGACGTCGTGCTGGGCCGGCCCGTCGCGGTGAAGACGGTGCTGGCGGCGCTGGCCGACGACGACGACTTCACCCGCCGCTTCCTCGCCGAGGCGCGGGCCATGGCGGGGGTACGCCATCCGGGCGTGGTCGCCATCCACGACTTCCAGCACGGGCCCGACGGCGCGTACCTGGTGATGGAGTACGTCGACGGCGATCCGCTGTCCAAGGTGCTCGCCCGCTACGGCAGGCTGTCGCCGCTCGCCACGCTGCACCTGGTCGGGCAGGTCGCGAACGCGCTGCACGCGGTGCATGGCCGGGGCATCGTGCACCGCGACGTCAAGCCGGGCAACCTGCTGGTGCGCCCCGACGGCACGCTGCTGCTCACCGACTTCGGCATCGCCCGGCGAGACGGCGCGACGGCGCTGACCGCGACCGGCGCGGTGATCGGCACGCTGTCCTATCTGGCCCCCGAGCAGGTGCTCGGCCACCCGGCGACCGCGCGCAGCGACGTGTACGCGCTCGGCGTGGTCGCGTACGAGTGCCTGACCGGGCGGCGGCCGTTCACCGCGGAGAACCCGTTCGCGGCGGCCATGATGCGGATCAACCAGCCTCCGCCGCCGCTGGGCCCCGACGTGCCCCCGCCGGTGGTGGCGCTGGTGGAGCGGGCACTGGCGTCCGATCCGGACGCGCGCTGGGCGAGCGCCGCCGCGCTCGGTGCCGCGATCGCCCGGGTCGCCGCGGCGCTGCGCGGCACCGGCGCGCCCCCGGCCCCCGCGGGCGGCGAGCCGACGGTGGTGCAGCAACGCCGCCCGACCGCGCCGACGCTGGTCGAGCCCGCGCTCGCCGCCACCGCCGTGATCACCCCGACCCCGCCCCCGGTCGGCGTTGCGGCGGTGCCGGCCGGTTTCGTCGCCCGGGACGGGTACTACGTGCCCGCCTCGCCGATGTGCTGGGGCGGGTTGGTCATCCCCGGCGGGCTGGGGCGCACGCCGCGGCGGATCAGCCCGGACGAGTTGCACTACTGGGAGACGTTCGCCGCGGCGGAGCTGCCGGAGGAGGCCGTCTACCTGCGGCAGGAGGAGCTGATCGAGCATCCGACGGTGGCGGCGGTGTGCTCGGCGCGGGTGCTGGCGGCGTGCAGCCGCGACCCGGGACGCACCCGCGGCTGGGAGCTGGAGCCGTGGCCGGTGCAGCTCGGGCGGGACCGCTGGATCTTCCACTGCCTGGCCGGACCCGGCACCGGCGAGTGGCTCGGCACCGAGTTCCGCTGAGCCCGTCCGCTACGGTGTGGGCGTGGTTGATCAAGATTTGCGGCCGTTCTTCGCCGCCGCCTCCGCCGGGCTGACGTTCAACGCGCCGCTGGGCGAGGCCCGCGCCGCGGACCTGGTCCGGCGCCTGGCGCCAGACGGTCCGCACTGGCGCGCGCTCGATCTGGGCTGCGGCAACGGTGAGCTGCTGCTGCGGCTGTGCCACGCGCACGGGATCGACGGCGACGGCGTGGAGCGTGAGGCCGCCGACGGCGAGCGGGTGCGCCGCCGCGCGGCGGAGCTGGGCATCGCCGACCGGGTCGGCTTCCACGCCGCCGACGCCACGACCTGGGACCGCCCGGCCGAGCTGGTGGTCAACGTCGGCGCGAGCCACATCTGGGGCGGCACCGAGCAGGCCCTGGCCGCGCTGCGCCCGCTGACCGCGCCGGGTGGGAAGCTGCTGTTCGGCGAGGGCTTCTACCGGACGGAGCCGACCGCGCAGGTCCGCGAGATCTTCGGCGACATGACCGACCTGGCGAGCCTGGCCCGGCTGGCGGTGGCCGCGGGCTTCCGCACGACGCACGTGGCGGAGTCGACGCTGGGCGAGTGGGACGACTTCGAGTCGGACTGGCGGGCGGGCATCGAGGCCCTCGGCACCCCGCACGCCCGCGCCTTCGCCGACCGGCGGCGTGACGAGTACCTCGGCGGCTACCGGGGCACGCTCGGCTTCGCCTGGCTGGTGCTCACCGCCGCGTGACCTCGGCGGCCACGGGCTCGGCGTCGCCCGGCTGATGCCAGGTTCAGCCGGGTCCCGCGTGCGGCCGGGCGCGGCCCACGGCTGGTCAGGGTGCGGGTACGGCCACCGGCCGGCGCATCGACCCGGCCGCGCTGAACGCCAGCAGCGCCGCCCCGGCCAGCACGCCCGCCCAGGCGACCGCGGACGCGGTGACCAGGACGCCGAGCACCGCCCCGGCGGCGGCCAGGCCCATCATCGTCCAGGCCAGCCTGGCGAAGACCGGTGCCTCGAACGCGCCCGCGAACGGCAGGAAGTGCGCGCCGACCACGAAGACCACCCACAGCGGGGTCAGCGCGGGGCGGTCCAGGACGTTGTTGAGCAGCGCGGCACCGGCGGGGATGGCGACGACCATCGCCGCGACGGCGGCCCAGTAGATCCGGATGGCACGCCCCGTCGGCGGGCCCGCGGGCGCCGCCGGGGCGCCGGGCCTGATCACGGCGAACCACACGACGGCGGCGAAGCCGAGCGCGCCCGCGACGCGTACCACCGTGCTCAGGGGTGCGGCCAGCTGACCGGCGTTGATGAGGATGAAGACCAGTCCGCCGATGGAGCCGATGATCGCTCCGATACGTTCTCCGCGCATGTGATCATCCAAACACGATCACCGTGCGTGAGGCGTTCGGGTCGATCGGGTAGGCGTCAGCCCTCGCGCGCGGCGCGCACCATGTCGCGTACCCGGAAGGCCATGACGAAGTCGGTGATGGCCCGGGTCAGCGCGATCACGCCGATGACGATGACGAGCAGGGCGACCGAGCGGAAGAACCGCCCGGCGGCCCACAGGCCCAGCAGCATCTCCAGCACGCCGACGATCAGGCCGACCCACCACAGGTCGTGCTCGCGTTTGGACAGGAAGGCCAGCACGATGTCGGCGGCGCCCTTGAACAGCAGGTACCAGCCGAGGATGGCGGCCAGCCAGAACACCGTCTTGCCCGGGTTGATGATCGCGAAGAAGCCGGTGAGCAGGAAGACGATGCCCAGGATGCCGTGCAGCCAGCGCCAGCCGGGTGCGAAGAACATGTCGAACAGCTCGGCCACGGCGGCCACCAGGATCACGATCCCGGCCAGCACGGCGACGGTGCCCAGGCTGCGGGTGTTGAACGCGAGCACCACCCAGCTGACCACGAGCCAGAAGCAGCCGGTGATGAGGAAGACCCACCAGGGCAGCCAGGTCAGCCCGGCCACCCGGCCGGGTGAGGCGAAGGGGTTGCCGGCCATGCCGGCCAGCGGCGACGGCGTGCCCGTCGGCCTGCTCCGGCCGTCTCCGGATGCGGTGGTCATGCCTCCTCCTCGCTGCGCCGTGGGCGGCGTGCACCGGAACCGGCCTGCCTGATCGGTCGGGTGCGCGCGTCCCTGCGTACACCATGCTCCGCGAAACGGGCTGATGTGGCGGACTTGGCCGCACTGCCATGAATCCCAATGAAAGCTCACCAAACGGGCGACGGTAGTACGCTCAGGTTCAGCGCGTCCGCCGTTGCGCGGCGGGCGCACGCAGGCGGGACGCCGGTCGGCGGCCGCCTGCGCGCGGTCCGCACGCGCCGCCCGGCGCGGCGTCCGCCCCTCTCGCGGAGGAGATGATCGCCATGCCCACGGCGACGGAGACGTTCTTCACCGAACTCGGCAAGCGCGGCCACGAGCCGCTGCTGCGGCGCGTCACCGGCAGCATCCGGTTCGACATCGGATCCGGCCGCAGCGTGCAGCGGTGGGTGGTCGACATCGACCACGGCGACATCACCGTGTCGCGGCGCGGGCGCGGCGGCGACTGCGCCGTGCAGACCGACACCGAGACGTTCGACCGGATCCTCGAAGGACACGACAGCACCATGGCCGCGTACCTGCGCGGCGCCATCGGCGCCGAGGGCGATCCCGAGCTGCTCATGCTCACCCAGCGCCTGTTCTCGGAGTCCGCACCCGTGGCGGCCGGCCGTGGCTGACCAGGTGCGCATCCTGCACGGCAACACGTTCGTGGTCAGCGACGACCGGGGTGACATCGAGGCGTCGCCGATCGACCCGTCGGGGCTGTTCGCCTGGGACACCCGCTTCCTGTCCACCTGGGTGATGACCGTGGACGGGCAGCGGCTGGGCATGCTGTCGGTCGACGACCTGCAGTACTTCCAGACCCAGTTCTTCCTCGTGCCGGGCACCGGCACGGTCTACATCGACGCGAAGCTGTCGGTGCTGCGGCTGCGCGAGGTCGGCGACGGCTTCCGCGAGCGCCTGGAGATCCTCAACCACGGCGAGGACCCGGTCGAGCTGACCGTGCGGATCGCGGCGGGCAGCGACTTCGCCGACCTGTTCGACGTGAAGAACGCCCAGCAGAAGAAGGGCGACCTCTACGCCAGGGCCGAGCGCGACCGGCTGGTGTTCGGGTACGAGCGGGAGACGTTCCACCGCTACACCACGGTCACCGCGCAGCCCCGCCCCGAGTTCGACGAGCAGGGGCTGACCTGGACGGTGCGCATCAAGCCGCAGGAGGGCTGGACCGCCGAGCTGCGGGTGGCGCCGACCATCCTCGGCTACGGGGGCAAGCCGGTGCTGCTCGCGCCGCCGATCGTCGACATGGCCGGTGACCTGGACCGGTGGCTGGCCGAGGCACCGCACCTGGAGAGCGACTGGGAGCCGCTGCACACCACGTACCGGCGCAGCCTGATCGACCTGGCGGCGCTGCGGTTCGCCCCGCTGAGCTCGGGCGGGCGCAGCCTGCCGGCCGCGGGCCTGCCCTGGTTCATGACCATGTTCGGCCGGGACAGCATCTTCACCAGCCTGCAGGCGCTGCCGTTCATGCCCGAGCTGGCCGCGACGACGCTGCGGGAGCTGGCCGCGCGGCAGGGCACCCGGCTCGACGACTTCCGCGACGAGGACCCGGGCCGCATCCTGCACGAGATGCGCTACGGGGAGTCGGCGGCGTTCCGGGAGCAGCCGCACACGCCGTACTACGGCAACGCCGACGCGACACCGCTGTTCGTGGTGCTGCTGGACGAGTACGAGCGGTGGACCGGCGACAAGGCCCTGGTGCGGGACCTGGAGCTGGAGGCGCGGGCGGCGCTGCGCTGGATCGACGAGTACGCCGACCTGATGGGCGACGGGTACATCTGGTACCGCCGCCGCAACGAGCAGACCGGCCTGGAGAACCAGTGCTGGAAGGACTCGTGGGACTCGATCTCCTACCGCGACGGGCGCCTGCCGGGCTTCCCGCGCGCCACCTGCGAGCTGCAGGGCTACGCCTACGACGCGCGGGTGCGCGGCGCGCGGCTGGCGCGTGAGATCTGGCGCGACCCGGAGTACGCCGCCGCGCTCGAGCGCAAGGCCGCCGACCTGAAGCGCCGCTTCAACCGCGACTTCTGGGTCGCCGACGGGGAGTACTTCGCGCTGGCCCGCGACACCGAGGGCGGGCAGGTCGACGCGCTGTCGTCGAACATCGGCCACCTGCTGTGGAGCGGCATCGTCGACAAGTCGAAGGCGCGCGCGGTGGCCCGGCACCTGATGGGGCCGCGGCTGTTCTCCGGCTGGGGCGTGCGCACCCTGGCCGTGGGCGAGCGGCGCTACAACCCGATCGGCTACCACGTGGGCACGGTGTGGCCGTTCGACTGCTCGTTCATAGCGTGGGGCCTGCGCCGGTACGGGTTCAAGAAGGAGGCGGCGCAGATCGCGGCCGGGATCCTGGACGCGGCGGAGTTCTTCGGCGGGCGGCTGCCGGAGGCGTTCGGCGGCTACCCGCGCGAGGTGACGAAGTACCCGGTGCAGTACCCGACGGCGTGCAGCCCGCAGGCGTGGTCGACGGGCGCTCCGCTGCTGCTGCTGCGCACGATGCTGGGCCTGCAGCCGCTGGGCGACAGCCTGGTGGTCGACGCGGCGCTGCCCGCCGGGCTGGGCCGGATCGAGCTGCTGGGCATCCCGGGCCGGTGGGGCCGGGTCGACGCGTTCGGCCGCGGCACGGTCAAGGTGCCGCCGACCAGCAGCCTGCGCCCCTCGCTCGCCGCGGCCGGGCGCTGAGCCCGATGGACGGCACCCGGGGTGAGCGGTGACGGCCGCGGGTGCGGCCGTCCCGGCCGGCCGGCCGCCGGTCGCGCTGCGGCAGGCGCTGGTCCCGCTGGCGCTGGCGCAGTTCATCTGCAGCTTCGCCGGCTCCAACATGAACGTGATGATCAACGACATCAGCGAGGACCTGAACACGACGGTCCAGGGCGTGCAGATCGCCATCACCATCTTCCTGCTGGTGATGGCGGCGTTCATGATCCCCGGCGGCAAGCTCACCGACCGGTACGGCCGCAAGCGCTGCTTCACCGCCGGGCTCGTGCTCTACGGCGTCGGCGCGCTGCTGAGCGCCGTGTCGCCCAGCCTCGGCGTGCTCATCCTGGGCAACTCGATCCTGGAGGGCGTCGGCACCGCGCTGCTCATCCCGCCCGTGTACATCCTCACCACGCTGCTGTTCACCGGCGTCGCCGCCCGTGCCCGCGCGTTCGGCGCGATCAGCGCCATGGGCGGGGTCGGGGCGGCGGCCGGGCCGCTGATCGGCGGGCTGATCACATCGGCGCTGAGCTGGCGCTGGGCGTTCGTGTTCCAGGCCGCCGTCATCGCGGTGATCGTCGTGCTGAGCCGCCGCGTCCCGGATCCGCTGCCGCCCGACCCGACCCGGCCGTTCGACGTCGGCGGGACCGTGCTGTCGGCGACCGGGCTCGTCCTGCTCGTCTCGGGCATCCTCGCCGCCGACGACAACGTCTGGCTCATGCTCGCCCTGATCGCCGCCGGGGTGCTGTTCCTCGCCCTGTTCTTCCGGTCGGTGCGCGCCAAGGAGCGCGCGGGCCGCGAGCCGCTGCTGTCCACCGCGCTGTTCCGCAACCGCGTCTCCAACCTCGGCCTGATCACCCAGAACGCCCAGTGGCTGATCCTGATGGGCACGTCGTTCACCGTCGCGGCCTATCTCCAGGTCGTCCGCGGCTACGACGCCATCCAGACCGGCATCATCTTCACCGCCGCCACCGCGGGCCTGCTGATCACGTCGCTGGCCGCCGAGCGGCTGGCCCGCAGGCGCCCGCAGCGCACCCTGATCCAGGCCGGTTTCGTGCTCACCGCGCTCGGGGTCGCCGCGCTGCTGGCCATGGTCGCCTGGTCGCCGAACGTGTGGGCGTTCGCGCCCGGCCTGCTGTTCATCGGGCTCGGGCTCGGCCTGATGCTGACCCCGTCGGTCAACGTCGTGCAGTCCAGCTTCGGCGACGACCGTCAGGGCGAGATCTCCGGCCTGTCCCGCAGCGTGTCGAACCTCGGCTCGTCGCTGGGCACCGCCGTCGCCGGCACGATCATCGTGGCCGGGATCACGGTGACCCCGCAGCGCTCGTACGCGCTGGCGATGGCGGTCCTCGCGGTCGTCGCGGTCGCCGGGCTGTGGGCGGCCTCGCTGCTGCCGAAGACGGCCGCCCCCGGCGCGGCCCGGTCACCCGGCTAGCGGCGTTCGAGCAGCGTACGCAGGTTGGCCACGCCGATCGCGACCGCGGCGGCGAGCGCCAGCACGCCCAGCGCGAAGCGCAGGTTGGTGGCGAGCAGCCAGATCAGGTACACCGTGCCGCCGATGATGGCGAGGCTGAGCAGGAACAGCAGCAGCCGGCGGCGCAGCAGCGCCTCGACGGCCATCACGATCAGCACCGCGGCCAGCGTCACCCACAGCACGCCGCCGAGGTCCAGCAGCAGGCCGAGGCCGAGCAGGATCAGCAGCACCGACAGCGACGCCCCGGTCCAGAACCGCAGCAGCGCGCCCGCCGGGGTGGTCACGTCGGGCACGGCACGGTGGCGCAGGTGGGCGTGCGGCGGCGGCTCGGGCACCGCGGTGCCGACCTCGCGCAGCTGGTCGCGCTCGTTGACGGCGGCGCGGCGGCGGGTGCGCAGCGCGGCGATCGCCTGCTCCCGCTCGGTGGTCTGGGCCGCGCCGCCGTCGCCGCCGCGCCGGGAGTCGGTGACCGTCGTGGGCAGCACCTCCAGCCCGGACGCGGCCCGGCGCAGCTCGTGCTGGCCCTCGGCGATCTGCTCGTCCAGCTCCGCGACGAGCCCGTCCAGCTCGGTGATGCGGGTCAGCCGGGCTTCGGCCGCGGCGGCGGGCGGCGGCACCCGGTCCAGGCCCGCCCAGCCGACGGGGTCGGCCCAGGACGCGCGGATCGCGCCGCTGCGCTCGTAGCGGGGGCCGGCCGGGGCCCGCTCCCCGCCGAACGGGTCGTCGGTGTCCAGCCCCCACAGCCCCCGGTAGTCGCGGACCCACGGCGTGGCCGAGTCGATCAGGATCGGGGTCCACGGGCGGGCGGTGCCGGGACCGATGCGCACGCCGTCGCCGCGCCGGTAGTCGACGTACGGGATGCCCAGGCCGAGCCGGGGCCGGTTACGGGTCCACGGCAGCAGCACCGAGCGGACGGCGTTGACCACAGCGAACGCCTTGGCCAGCGCGGGCGGCTGCACCCGCACCAGGTAGTCGCCGGGCAGGTACGCCCCCGAGTGCGAGCCCGCCCCGGCGTTGCCGACGATGTGCGTGCCGTCGAACCAGGTCAGGTCCGGGTCGTCGGGGCGGCGGCGCAGGTCGGCGCCGACCTCGTCGTGGGAGGACAGCGCCACCCAGGCCACGGTGTGCCCCTCGCCGCTGTGCGGGCCGGGATCGGGCCCGGACGGCACCAGGAAGACGGTGATCTGCTCCCAGTCGGACTCGTGGTCGTTGACGCCGGCGAAGCTGGACCGCCAGTCGTTCATCGCGTACAGGAACCAGTACTGGATCACCACGTAGCCGCCGTCGGTGCTGACGTGGGCGTGGTAGGCGTCGTACGGGTCGGTGACGGCGGCGTACTGCCGCTGCACGGCCGCGGTCAGGCCGCCGGGCACCCGGCCGCGCAGCGTCAGCGACAGCCGCATCAGCGAGTCGATGACCCGGCCGAGCAGGCCCACCGCGGCCAGCCGCGACACCCCGGTGAACGCGGGCCGGTCCGGGCGGCGCCGCCAGGCGAGCAGCTCGCGGCGTTGCAGCGAGCGCGGCGCGTAGCGCAGGAACAGCGGCGCGTCCGGGTTGGCCCGCGCCTGCTCGGCCAGCCGCCGCGGGTCGAGCTGCCCGTGGTCGACGAGCAGGGTGGCCGTGCCCTGGCCGTCGCGGCGTGACGACCACAGCGCCGCACCGGCCAGGTACTGCTCGACGGGCATCGGGTGGAACAGCTCGCCCGCGGTGAAGGCCAGCACCGGCTCGAACCGGCGCACGAGGGCGAGCAGGTCGGTGCCCGCGGGCAGTCCCGGGGCATCGCGCTCGCCACTCACCCCTGCAGTCTCGCGCCCCGGCCCCCGCCGCAGCGCCGGAACGCCCGCATCCGCCGCCCGCAACGCGGCCGGACCCGGGCGTCCCGCACCTCCGCCACGTGATCGAGGCTCCGTTCGCGCTTTCCCGCGACCGGAGCCTCGATCATGAAACCCGACGGCTACCGCACGACGGTGCGCACGATCTGCCGCACCTGCTTGTGCTTGCCGGCGCGGTGGGCCGCCAGCAGCTCGGCGAACTTCTCCCCCGCCAGCACGGGCAGCCTGAGCTGGGCCGCCTTGTCGGCGTTGGACCCGGCGCCGTCGCCGACGACGACGAAGTCGGTCTTGCGCGACACCGACCCGGACGACCTGCCGCCGAGCACCTCGACCGCCTCGTTGCCCTCGGTGCGACTCAGGCCCGGCACCGAACCGGTGACGACGACGGTCAGCGGCGTGCCGTCGCGGCGCTGCAGCGGCAGGGCCGCGCCGCCCTGCTCCGCCGCGGCGGGCGAAAGGGCCGGGCTGCCCGGCTCCTCCATGGTGACCCCGTGCGCGGCGAGCCGCTCGATGACCGGGGCCAGCTCGGCCAGCTCGGCGACGATGACCTGCGCGCGGCCGGCCCCGATCCCGTCGACCAGCTCCCAGTCGGCGGCCGTCGCGGCCTGGATCGCGGCCATGGTCCCGAAATGGCGGGCGATGCGCCGGGACAGCGATCGGCCGGTCATGCGCACCCCGAGGGCGGTCACCACGCGCGACAGGGGCTTGCGCTTGGACGCCTCGATGTTGGCGACCAGGTTCGCCGCCGACAGCGCGCCCATCCCGTCCAGGCGGGACAGCGTCGCGGCGTCCAGCCCGTACAGGTCGGCGGGGTCGGTGACCAGGCCCGCGGCGAGGAGGCTGTCGACGACCTTGTCACCGAGGCCCTCGATGTCCATCGCGTCGCGGCCGGCGTAGTACAGCAGGGCCTCCCTGGCGCCGCAGGCCCGGCCGCGCAGACAGCGCCAGCGCTTCTGGGACCGGTCGATCTCGCCCTGGCAGCGCGGGCAGCAGGCCGGGGGCTCGAACGGCTGCGCGGTCTCGGGCCGCTCGTCGAGCTTGGCGCCGGTGATCTCCGGGATCACCTCGCCGGCCCGACGGACGAACACCGTGTCGCCGACCCGCACGTCGCGCAGCAGCAGGTCGGCGAAGTTGTGCAGGGTCGCCGACGCGACGATGACCCCGCCGACCTGGACCGGCTCCAGCACCGCGACCGGGGTGATCAGCCCGGTGCGGCCCACCTGCACGTCGATGCGCAGCAGGGTGGTGGTGCGGGTGTCGGCGGGGAACTTGTACGCCACGGCCCAGCGCGGCGCCCGGCTCGACTCACCCGCCGCCTGCTGGTCGGCGGTGAAGTTGGCCTTGACGACCACGCCGTCCACGGCGAAGCCGAGCTGCCCGCGCCGGGCGCCGAGCGCGGCGACGACGTCGACGACCTCGTCGATGCTGGTCCCGACGACCATCCCGGCCGACGACTGCGCCGTGGTGGCCACCCCGAGCCCGGCCAGGTAGGCGATCGCGTCCGAGTGGGCCTGCGCGTGCTCGGCCGGCACCCCGACCGCGGCGTAGGCCAGGAACGACAGCGGCACCCGGTAGCCGCGGCCGGTCGCCCGGATCGTGCCGGCGGCGGCCGAACGCGGGTGCACGAACGGCGGCTCGCCGTTGGCCTCCCGGATCGCGTTCGCCGCCGCGAAGTCGGCGTCGGTCATGAACACCTCGCCGCGCACCTCGATGCTGACCGGCGCCGCGAGCTGCCGCGGCAGGCCCGCGACCAGCCGGGCCTGGGCGGTGACGTCCTCGCCGGTGCGCCCGTCGCCGCGGGTGGCCACCAGCGTCAGCCGCCCGTCGACGTAGTGGGCCGCCACCGCCAGCCCGTCGACCTTCGGCTCGACCGTGTACTGGGCGACCCGCTGGCCGACCGCCTTGTGCAGCCGGGCGGCCCAGCCGCGCAGGCCGTCCTCGTCGAAGACGTTGTCCAGGCCGAGCATCGGCCCGCTGTGCTCGACGTCGCCGCCGGCGCCGCCGACGATCCTGGTGGGCGAGCCGGTGACCTGCCACGCGGGGTGGTGGTCCTCGGTCGCCGCGATCCGCGCGACGAGCGCGTCGTAGGTGGCGTCGTCGACGGTGGCGTCGCCCGCGTGGTACGCCGTGGCGGCGCGCAGGGCCCGCGCGACGGCGGCGAGGTATTCGTCGTGGGTGTAGAACGGCTGGGCGTGCGTCGGGTCGACGACCGGTGCGGCCGCGGTGACAGGCATGGGGGTTCCCTTCGTCCGGACCCGCTGGCGGAACTGGGCAGCTATAACGTATCCGCAGGGTGTGACAGGAATGGCGCGCCGAAACGGGCCCCGCGACGCCCGTCACGCCGCGGGCGCCGGCGCGCGTTCCGGTGGAGGGCCGACCGGCTGAACAGCCGACGGGCGCGGCCGACCGCACCAGCGGGGCCGGACCTCGGGGGCCGCGCGGCGTGGACCGTGCGTGCCTACTTTGGGGCGCACCGTCACGCCTGTACGCGCCCCGGCCAAGATCTCGCTTATGCTCCGCCGGTTCGACGACGACACACGCACCGGGGGACGAAGGCCGCATGAACGAGACGGGCCAGGAGCAGACCATCGACATCGTGGATCCGATGGTCGACCGCGCGGTCCGGCTGTTCACCTTCCTCGGCGCGGCGGCCGGGCTGAAGAACACCCCGATCCGCTCGGTCGACTCGTACCACTCGTCGCTGTGGCTGGGCGCGCTGCCGGTGCACCACGCCGTACGCCTCGCGCACCGCAACGGCGACCCGCTGCCGGACGCGCCGCTGCTCACCGTGGACCGGGTGCCCCGGCCCGCGCCGCCCTCGGTGCCCGAGGCGCTGGCGCCGTGGCTGGACGGCGCGCTCGACGACGCGCAGCGCCCGCCCGTCCTGCGCGACACGATCACCGTGCCCGCCGACAGCCCGGCCGTGCCCGAGGGTCTGGCGCCGGCCGACGATCCGGACGCGACCGTCGTGCTGGGCCACCCGGCCGACCCGGATCAGCCGTCCACCGGCCCCGGCGAGGCCGCGGCCGCGGCCGGCCACCCGGACGGCGCGCCCGACCCGGGCGACGCCGGGGACGGGACGCTGCGCTCGGTGCAGCTGCGGCTGGCCGAGCTGCCCGCGGTCCGCGCCGAGCTGGACGCCTGGCTGGCGCGGTGGCAGGACTGGGCCGGCACCGAGCGGCGCGACGAGCAGGTGCGCGAGTTCTACCGCAGGCTGTTCACGATGCACGTGGCGTCCTCGGGCAACCCCGAGGAGCTGGAGCTCGTGCTGGGCGTGGCGTGCCTGGGCTGGCTGCCGCCGCACGGCCACGCCGCGGTCAAGCGGCACCTGCTGACGGTGCCCGCGGTGATCCGGCTCAACGACGACACCGGCCGGCTGACCGTCGAGCGGGCCGAGAGCGGCGACACGCTGCGGGTCGAGGTCGACATGCTCGACCCGAGCCTGGTCAACGCCCGCAACGTCAACGAGGTCCGGGCCCGCGCCCAGCAGGCCGAGGAGCACCCGCTGCACCGCGAGGCGGTCGGCGCGCTGGCCCGCAGCCTGGTGCACACCCTGGACCCCGACGCCGAGTACGACGACGGCGACGACCAGCCCTCGGTCGGCGCGCGCCCCGCCGCGGCCTTCGCTCCGGCGATCGTCCTGCGCAAGCGCTCGCAGCAGGGCATCGTCGACATCTTCCGGACCATCGTCGAGCAGCTGTCGGCGGCGGCGGCCGTGCCCGACGGCGTGCTGCCGCTGGTCGACCCCGACCACCGCCCGGCGGTGACCGCCGACAGCCGCGACGGCGCGGTGGTGCAGGTCGACGACGAGCACTTCCTGCCGCTGCCGGTCAACGACGTGCAGCGGCGCATCGTCTCGCACGTGGACACCCGGGCGCAGACCCTGGTGCAGGGCCCGCCCGGCACGGGCAAGACGCACACCGCCGCCGCGCTGCTGGCGCACCTGCTGGCGCAGGGCAAGCGGGTGCTGGTCACCGCGCACACCGACCGCGCGCTGCGGGAGGTGCGCGACAAGCTGCCCGCGGCGTTCAAGCCGCTGTCGGTGTCGGTGGTCGGCACGTCGCGCGAGGACATGGCCGACCTCAAGGTCGCGGTGGAGCGGATCGCGGCCACCGCCGCCGACCACGACCCGCAGCGCTCCGCCGACACCATCGCGCGCCACCTGGCCGAGATCGACGAGCTGCGCCGCCGCCGTGCCGCCGTGCACCGGCAGCTGATCGACGCGCGGGCGGCCGACGTCGCCGTGTACGAGGTGGACGGCTTGCACGGCACGCAGGCCGCCATCGCCCTGCAGCATCGCGAGCTGGCCCCGTGGTTCGAGTGGCTGACCGGGTTCGCCGCCCTCGGCGCGCAGACCCCGGTCCCGCTGACCGACGAGGAGATCACCGCCTGGCACGGGCTGCTGCGCGACGCCGCGCTGGCCGCCGACGAGGCCGAGTCGCACCGCCGCCTGCCCGACCTCGCCGCGGTGCCCACCCCCGACGCGTTCGCGCAGCTGGTGACCGACGAGGCCACGGCCAGGGCCCGGCACGAACGCTACGAGGCGCACCGGGCCCACGCCGGGTACGCCGTCGTCGGCCGGCTGCCCGAGGCCTCGCGCCGGGAGTTCCAGCGGGTGCTGCGGGAGCTGGCCGACCGGGTGGAGGAGCTGTCCCGCCGCCCCGAGACGTGGATGCCGCAGGCGCTGGCCGACGTGCGCTCGGGCCGCAGCGCGATCTGGCAGTCGCGCGCCGACACCATCCACCAGCTGGTCGAGACCGCCGCCACGCCGCTGGCCTCGCTCGGCCACCTGACCCGGGTCACCGTCGCCGCCGCCGACCCCGGGCCGCTCGAACCGCTGGCCACCGCGCTGCTGCACCACCTGGCGGGCGACAAGACGATCAAGACCAATGCCGACGGTACGCCGAAGCTCGGCGTGCTCACCCCGCAGGTGGTCAAGCAGGCGCAGCCGCTGTTCGACCAGGTCCGCGTGAACGGCGTGGTGCCGACCACCCCCGACCGGCTGCAGGCGTTCCTGCTGTGGGCGCAGGCGCACCGGGCGGTGACCGCGCTCGACCGGGCCTGGCCCACCGGCACCGTCATCCCCGACGAGGACACCCTCGCCGAGCGCCTGCAGTGGCACCGCACGGAGCTGGCGCAGCTGCGCAAGGCGCAGGCGCTCGGGACGGCGCTGGACGCCGAGGACCGCCGGTTCGCCCAGGCGCAGCTGCCCCGGCCGGACTGGAACGACGTCGCCTCGCTGCGCGGGTACGCCGCGCTCGCCGACGCGGCCGTGTCCGCCGACGTGCTGGCCGCCGCCACGGCGCCGCTGTCGCGGCTCGACGTCGAGATGTACGAGACGGCGCGCTGGGAGGACGCGGCCGAGTGCGTACGCCGCGCGCTGCAGGCCGTGCGCGACCGCGACGTCAACGCCTACGGCGGCGCGTACGCGCGGCTGGCCCGGCTCGACGCGGTGCGCCGGTCCTGCGCCCGCCGCGACGAGCTGTCCGCGCGGCTGCGGCAGGGCGCGCCCGAGCTGCACCGGGCGATCACCGAGCAGCCCGGGGACGGCGCCTGGCCGCAGCGGCTGGCCGCGTTCGAGCGGGCGTGGGCGTGGACCCGCACCCGGGCCTGGCTGCGGGAGCTGGAGAACACCGACGTCAACGCGCTGCAGGCCGACATTCACCGGATCGAGCGGCGCATCCACCACGTGGTCGAGCAGCTCGCCGCCGAGCGGGCGTGGAGCCACGCGGTGTCGCCCGGCCGGCTCACCGGGCGCTCGCGCGCCAACCTGGAGCACTACGCCTACCTGGTGCGCCGGCTCGGCAAGGGCACCGGCAAGTACGCCCCGCAGCAGCGCATGGAGATCCGCCAGGCGATGGACAAGTGCCGCCCGTCGGTGCCGGTGTGGATCATGCCGATCTACCGCATCGCCGAGCAGCTGGAGATCCACCCGGACATGTTCGACGTGGTCGTGGTCGACGAGGCGTCGCAGGCGAGCCTGGAGGCGACGTTCCTGCAGTACCTCGCCCCGAAGATCGTGGTGATCGGCGACGACAAGCAGATCTCGCCGTCGGCGGTCGGCGTCGACCAGGCGGCGCTGCGGGCGCTGGCCGGGCAGTACATCCACGACGACCCGTACCGCTCGTCCTGGCAGGACCCGCAGCGCAGCCTGTTCGACGAGGCCCGGATGCGGTTCAGCGGCCTGCTCACGCTGGTCGAGCACCGCCGCTGCGTGCCCGAGATCATCGGCTTCTCCAACCGCATCGCCTACGAACCCGACGGCATCCGGCTGCAGCCGGTGCGCCAGTACGGCGCCGACCGGCTGGAGCCGATCAAGCCGGTGCTGGTCCCCGACGGGTACGTGCGCGGCACCACGAACAAGGTCAACCCGGCCGAGGTGGACGCGATCGTCGACCAGATCGAGAAGTGCATCGCCGACCCGCGCTACGACGGGCTCAGCTTCGGCGTCATCTCCCTGCTGGGCAAGGCGCAGGCCGCCGCGATCGAGAAGCAGCTGCTGGAGCGCATCCCGCCCGCCGAGTGGGCCGCCCGCGACCTGCGCTGCGGCGACTCGGCCGACTTCCAGGGCAGCGAGCGCGACGTGGTGTTCCTGTCCATGGTCGCCGCGATCGAGCCGGGGCGGTCGCTGATCTCGCTGACCCGCGACGACTACGTCAAGCGTTACAACGTCGCCGCGTCGCGGGCCAAGGACCAGATGTGGCTGTTCCACTCGATCCGGCTGTCCGACGTCGGCAACCCCGAGGACATGCGCTTCCAGCTGCTCGACTACTGCTACGGCGTGGCCGACCGGCCGTCGTCGGAGGCCGTGGCCGCCATCGCCGCCGGGGTGCCGCACGACCGGCGGGTGGAGCCGTTCGACTCGCTGTTCGAACAGCGCGTCTACAACAGGCTCGTGGACCGCGGGTACACGGTGCTGCCGCAGTACCAGGTCGACGCGTACCGCATCGATCTGGTCGTGGTCGGCGGCAAGGCGCGGCTGGCGGTCGAGTGCGACGGCGACGCCTGGCACGGCCCGGACGCCTACGAGCGTGACCTGGCCCGCCAGCGCAACCTCGAACGCTGCGGCTGGCGCTTCTTCCGCATCCGCGAGTCCGCGTTCTACGTCGACGAGCAGGCCGCGCTCGCCGACCTCTGGGCGGCCCTGCGCGAGCTGGACATCCACCCCTCCGGCTGGACCCCCGACGGAGACGACCCCGCCGACGCGACCGGCCCGGACACGGCGGTGGTCGGCGACGAGCAGGACACCCTCGTGCCGGACCCGGCTGTGTCCGAGACCGACACCCTGGTCCTGGATCCGGGCTCGGCCGTCACCGAGGTGATCGACGCCCAGCTGCTCGAAGCCCCGGTGCCGGACACCCAGGTGCTCGACGCGGTGACGACCGTCGAGCTGGATCTCGGGCCCGAGGTAGAGGCGACGCTGCGCGACGTGCTGGACACCGAGCCGGAGCCCGACCCGGCCATGGTCGCGCCCGTCGCGGACCAGCCCAGCACCCTGCCGGCGTACGAGGAGTTCCGGGGCAGCGTCCCGTCGGCGCTGGAGGCGTCCCGGCAGGAGCTGATCGACGGGATCCTGGCGATCGTCGCGGTCGAGGGGCCGGTGCTCGGCGATCGCATCCACACCGCGTACGTGCGCGGCTCCGGCGGCGTGCGGGTCGGCAAGTCCATCGCGAGCGCGCTGAACTCGGCGATCACGCTGGCCGTGCGGCGCGGCGCGCTGGTCGAGGAGAACCCGCTGCAGGAGGCCGGGAACAAGCCCCGCACCTACCGGCTGGCACACCAGCCGAGCGTGCGGGTGCGCCGGCTCGGCCCGCGCGCGCTCGACGACGTGCCCCCGGCGGAGGTAGCGGCGCTGCTGACCGCGGCGGCCGAGACGCACGGCTGGGGCGACCCGCAGGCCCTGTTCCGGGCCACCCTGGAGACGCTCGGCCTCAAGCGGCTCACCAAGAACGTCGACGACCGGCTGACCCGCTGCATGCTGCTCACGAAGCGCTGACCGTCCCGCATGCGGTCGATCGCGTCCCCGCCCGGAGCCGGGTGGGGACGCGATCGACCGCCGGAGCCGGTGTCAGCCGCCCGTGCTCGGCGACGGCGCGGGACCCGTCGGATCCGGGACCGCACCGGTCGGCACCTCGACCCGGACGGGGTCGCCGTAGTCGGCATACACCCAGGTCACCGTGCTGTCCAAGCTGAACGTCGACCGGCCCGTCCGGAGGTACTTCACCCGGTGGACGACCTTGGCGACCTTGCCCGAGTCCACGCCCACCTCGACCGTGCCCGTCACCGGGATCCGGTCGGGCATGCCCCCGCTCTCCTCCTCGACCGTGAACTCGAACGCGTAGCGCCGCACCGCCGCGCCGCCCGTCCCCGACACCCCGAGGTCGGTGACGGTGCCCAGTTCGGCCAGCTCCGCCAGCCGCTGCGCCGGCTCCGCCGACGACGCCAGGTCCACATTGCCGAGGTAGGCGTACACCCCGGTCATCGGGTAGCAGGGCTTCTTCGCCCACATGGTGAGCTTGCGCCGGTAGCAGTCGTCGCCGACCGTCCGGACCTCGAACCGCGGGTCACCCGGCTCGCGCAGGTAGCCCGCCGGGACCGCCGGGTCGTACGCCCCCTCGTAGTGACGGCGCTCCGGACCGGGCAGCGCCGGCACGGTCCTCGTCTGCGTCGTGACGGTGAAGGTGAAGCTGGTCTGTGCGGTGGCCTGGGCCGCCGCCGCCAGCCGGATGTCCGGCGCCGCCACCGGCACCTGGTCGCCGCCGGGCGGCGCACCGCCGAACCCGCCGAACCCGGCGACCGCCGCGGCCACCGCCGCGACCGTGCCCAGTGCCGCGGTGCCCAGCAGCGCCGTCCGGCCCCGGCGGGTGCGGCGGCCCCGGTGCAGCAGCCGCTCGGTCGGCGCCGCCGTGGCCGGCTCGCGCTCGGCCAGGGTACGCAGTGCCATGGAGAACTCCTCCTCGTCGATCATCGTGATGTCCTCTCGACAGGCCGGTCGGATGCCTTCAGCAGCTCGCGCAGCTTGTTCATGGCCCGGAAGTGCTGCGCCTTGACCGTGCCCACGGCCAGGCCCAGCTCCGTCGCGACCTGCCGCTCGGACAGGTCGGCGTAGTGGCGCAGCACCACCACCGCGCGCTGCTGGCGGGACAGCGACAGCAGCGCCGCCCGCAGTTCCTCGTGCGGTTCGCCCGCCGCGCCCGGCGAACCGGCGACCTCGGGCGACTCCGCCGTCAGGTGCTCGCGGCGGGTGCGCCGCCACCAGCTCACGTTCCCATTGGCCAGCATGCGGCGCAGGTAGGCGTGCGGGTCGCCGCGGGCCGTCACCTGTCGCCAGCGCAGGTAGAGCTTCACCAGGCAGTCCTGCAACAGCTCCTCGGCACGGTGCCGGTCGCCGCACAGCAGGGTGGCGATGCGCAGGTGGGATGCCCATACCTCGTCGACGAAGGCGGCGTAGCCGGTGTCCCCGGCCCACGTTCTCGCTTCGGTCATGCCTGTCCCACGTCGCGGCGGATCAGAAGGTTTACGACTTAACTGGCAAGCAGTTGAGCTGACGGCCGGGTCGTCGCCAAGCTCACCGGCTCTCTCGCTCCGTGGCCGACTTCGCTAGCCTGCTTTGGCTCGCCAGCAAGCAGGGCTGGTCGGTCGTCGCGTTGGATTTCGGCATCGACACGTCCACGGTCAACGGCCGGCTGGCGGCCCACATCATCATGAGGGTGGCGGCGTGGGAGCGCGAGATTATCGTCGAGCGCACCCGGGAACGCTGGCTGAGGCCAAAGTGCATGGCGTGAAGCTAGAGCGCCCGATCCTCGTAACGTCCGCGACGGTCGAGCTAGTGCGCCACCTCCGGAGCCGGGCCTGACAGTCAAGGGTGTGGCCACCCACCTCAACAAGGCCACGGTGCAGACGTGCACGGGGGAATCGCTGGTACACCTCGACCATCCGAGTCGTGCCGGCGCGCTCCGGCGGTCACTTTGGCCGTACACACGCTTGAGGCACTACGCGACGACATGTGATCACGTCCTAGAAATGACCTCAGAGTGTTCTACCGGATCGCACGCTGACACGAAACGAGCGATTGCCGCCGGGGCTCCGGGGGGTGAGAACCCGGAGCCTTCCGTGTCGTCCGTCAGCGCTTCGGCTGGAGGACGAGCCGCTGGCCTTCACTGATCGGCGTCGCCCAGCTGGTCGCGTCGGCATCAGGCAGCGTCTTGCCAGTCTTGGCACGCCACGCCGACACCACGGCGGCCTTGACCTCGTCAACCGGCTTCCCGGCGTGCGAAGCGAAGACGCGGTCGAGCACGGGCTGATGCTCAGCAGCCCAGTTCAGGACGGCCTGGTTCGCGGCCTGCTCAAGGCCAGCCCTGTTGAACTTGAACTTAACGTTGGCCATACCCTCCCCCAAGGGATTGTGGGTGCCATCCCCTGGCACCGCTACATGTAGGGTACGGCCACGACCCCCGAGCTTCCATCACGTTCACGGCGTGTCGCGCGGGCTTCGCCGCCACCAAGATCCAGCACGGAATACCTCAGCAAGCGCCTTGAGGATGGTGGGCCGGTCCTTGGGGTCAGCCCCACGCAGAGCGACGACGGCGATGATGACCTTGCCAGCTACGGGGATACCCACGACGGCAAGCACAGCCCACGGGCTAGCTGCGAGAAGGGGTTCGAGCGCCACTGCCATTCCTCCTAAGCTCCTGGAGGGCTTAGGGTGCGAAAACCCAGCCCAACCAGCACGACTTCACTGGTGTGGCTGAGCCCTCGCCTTCGGCAAGCAGGACGTCAGTCAAGGCGAGTAGACTCGCCAGTATGATCATCTACAAGATGGTGGGCCTCCACCGAGGGTGGTGATTCCCCGGGTGGAGCATGTAGTTCGAGCCACCGCGCTCCCGGCCGAAGCGGGAGGAGGTTCCAAAGCTCGGGACAGGCATCGCGCCTGGCCCGCTACAAATATTCGGCTCATGCCATCGGCATCGCGCCTCAGGCCGCTTGCCAGCATACACATCGGACGCACATCACGCTACGTAGCCGCCCCTGAGGTCGCCGCCGAGGTCCTAAACGGTCATGACACATGTCGCACCATGCGTCGCGCGTCAGCTCACTTCAGGAACACCGCAAGCACAGCTGCCACCGAGCCGAGCAAGGCCGCCCAGGCATAGATGCGCTCAGTGCCTTCGCGGCTGGGCTTCGGGCGTCGCGCCACGTGATCACTCCGAGGGGAACAGGCGACGTCTGGCACGCCGCATGTTCATCACAACGAACGACCAGTCACTTAGTAATGGGGCATCCCAGCCCATCCACCACACCGCCGGGCACATCCTCAGGGGCGGTGTCCGGCGGCAGTGGTCAGGCGCTGAACAGGATCTTGTCCACGAGCAGGTTTGAGGTTCCCAGTGAAGATGGTGATGGTCTCACCGCTCGGGTCTGACTCCGAGGTTCCTTGACTCGAAGTTGATGTCGTTAGCGGGATTTGTCGGCTCCAGTG
>NZ_JBFAOU010000140.1:0-21634 GCF_040675365.1 Catellatospora sp. NPDC049609
CACCGGACGACGCGAACTGCTCCCGCAGACCGTCGACGCCGTCGCCGCCCTGGTCTCCGACCGCACCATCACCTGGTGAAACGCCCCGGAGCAGCACATCGCGTGACCTCAGCTATTGCGCACAAGATCGTAAGAAGGGCACCTTCTACAACGCATAGCGTTAAGAAGGTGCCCTTCCTTTCGGTCTACGCGGGGGTGAGCAGGGTGCGGGCGCGGACGGCCTTGAGGGACAGGGTGCGGTAGCCGACCTCGTCGAACAGCACCGTGATCCGGTCGTCCTCCTCGCGCATGACGATCCCCGGACCCCACTGCGCGTGGGAAACCCGCGACTGCACCGGGAAGCCCGTGTCCAGATCGGAGCGGGCATCGGCGGTGCCCGCGGCGCAGGTGTCGCAGCTGCCGCAGGTCTCGGCCAGGTCCTCGCCGAAGTAGCCGAGCAGGAACTGGCGGCGGCAGTCGTCGGTCTCGGCGTAGCCGCGCATCATCTCCACCCGGGTGAGCTCGATGGTGCGCATCTGCGCCGCCTCGGCCGCCGCGGCCGCGACCGCCTCCGCGACGGTGTGCTCGCCGGTCCAGGCCACGCCCTCGCCGGTGGTGAGCGCCGCCCCGGCCTCCTGCAGCAGGTTGACCGCGCGGCACCCCCGGGCCCGGGTGACGTCGAGCTCCTCGACGAGGTCGTCGATGCGCACCGGGGCGCCCGCGGCATGCACGCCGGTGGCGACGCGGGTGAGCAGGTCCTCGTCGACGGTGCCGGAGGAGAAGAAGCGCGGCAGGCGCAGGTCCTCGGGGCGGAAGTAGAGCACGGCGGTGGCCTGGTCGCCGTCGCGGCCGGCCCGGCCGATCTGCTGGTAGTACGAGTCCAGCGACTCGGCCGGGGCGGCGTGCACGACGAAGCGCACGTTCGGCTTGTCGATGCCCATGCCGAAGGCGGACGTCGCCACCACGATCACCCGGTCGGAGGCGAGGAACGCGTCGTGCACCTGCGCGCGCTCGGCGGCGCCGAGGCCCGCGTGGTACGCGTACGCCTCCTCGCCGGCCTCGCGCAGGGCCTCGGCGTACTCCTCGGTCTCGCCGCGGGTCTGCACGTAGAGCAGGCCGGGCGGGTCGAGGGCGATGATCCGCTCGATGATCTCGCGGCGCTTCTCCCGCTCGGTGACCTCGCGGGACACCTCCAGCCGGATGTTTGGCCGGTCGAAGCCCTTCACCAGCTGCACGGCGTCGCGCATGCGCAGCCGCTCGACGATGTCGGCGCGCACCGGCGGCGAGGCGGTGGCGGTCAGCGCCAGCACCGTGGGGTGCCCGAGCCGCTCGATGACCTCACCCAGGCGCAGGTAGTCGGGCCGGAAGTCGTGGCCCCACGAGGAGACGCAGTGCGCCTCGTCCACCACGAACAGCGACGGCTTGGCCTCCAGCAGCTCGGCGACAACCTCGTCCTTGGCCAGCTGCTCCGGGGCGAGGAACAGGAACTCGGCGTCGCCGGTCCGCAGCGCCTCGAACGCCTCGTCGTTGGCCCGTGCGCTGCGCGAGGAGTTGACCACGTGCGCGTCCGGCGCGCCCCGGTCGATGAGGTTCTTCACCTGGTCGCGCTGCAGCGCGATGAGCGGGGAGACCACGATGGTCGGTCCGCCCACGACGAGCGCGGGCACCTGGTAGATGGCCGACTTGCCGGACCCGGTCGGCGACACCACGATCGTGTCCCGCCCGGCCGTCACCTCGACCATGGCCTCCTCCTGCGCCGGCCGCAGCGACGTCCAGCCGTACACCCGCGCCGCGACCTCGCGCAGCCGCTCCAAGTCCCCCACCGCGTTCCTCCCCAACCGCCGATCCGAACGCGCATCCTCCCACACCACCCCCGCCCACCTTGTTGATCATGAACTTATGGCACGGCTCGGCGGCGTGTCGCGTCCACAACCTCCTGTTGACCAAGGAAAGCGGGCGGGAAAGGGCAACAGAACATTTGCGCGCGTGTAACTTCCATGAAACTGATTACCGTCAATCGATCTGTTTACACGTCGTTCGACGATGGCCTATGGTGTCCGGTGGAAGCGCTCCCAGTCTGGCCAGTCCCCGATCTCTCCTCCCTGCCCAAGGAGTGACATGCACGCCACGACGAGCAGAAAGCATCGCCTCACCACGATCGTGTCAGCCGCCCTGCTGACCATCGCCGCCACCGCCGTGAGCCTTCTCGCGGCACAACCGGCCCAGGCCGCCGTCATCTGCGAGCAGTACGGCACCGTGGTCGCCGGCAGCTACGTCATCCAGAACAACCGCTGGGGCACCACCGCCACCCAGTGCATCAACACCACGAGCAACGGCTTCAGCATCACCCAGCAGGACGGCGTCGGCAGCACCTCCGGCGCGCCGGTCTCCTACCCGTCCATCTTCCTGGGCTGCCACTACAGCAACTGCAGCCCGAGCTCGCCGCTGCCCAAGCAGATCAGCACCATCGGCACCGCCAACAGCAGCATCAGCTACTCGTACCCCGGCAGCGGCACCTACAACGCCTCGTACGACATCTGGCTGAACGCGGACACCAACGTCTCCGGCGTCCAGGACACCGAGATCATGATCTGGTTCAACCGGCAGGGCAGCATCCAGCCCATCGGCTCCCAGACCGGCACCGCGAACATCGCCGGGCGCAGCTGGGCCGTCTGGACCGGCAGCAACGGCGCCAACAACGTGGTGTCCTACCTGTTCACCGGGTCGGTCATCAACTCGCTGAGCTTCGACGTGATGGACTTCGTCCGCGACACGTTCACCCGCGGCTCGCAGTACGGCAACAGCAGCTGGTACCTGACCAGCGTCCAGGCCGGCTTCGAGCCGTGGATCGGCGGCGTGGGCCTGACCGTGAACTCGTTCTCGGCGGGCGTCACCACCGGCGGCGGCACCCAGCCGCCCGGCACGCCCGGCACCCCGACCGCGTCGAACGTGACGTCCAGCAGCGCCTCGCTGAGCTGGTCGGCGTCGTCCGGCACGGTCAGCTCGTACCAGATCGAGCGGGCCACCGGCGCGTCCAGCACCAGCTTCAGCCAGGTGGGCACGTCCGGCTCGCCGTCGTTCAACGACTCCGGGCTGGCCGCCAACACCACGTACCGCTACCGGGTGCGGGCGACGAACTCGGCCGGGTCGTCGAGCTACTCCGGCATCGTCAACGTCACCACCACGGGCGGCGGCACGCAGGTGCCCGGCACCCCGGGCACGCCGTCGGCGTCCAACGTGACGTCCAGCGGCCTGTCCCTGAGCTGGTCGGCGTCGTCGGGCACGGTGAACGGCTACCAGGTCGAGCGGGCCACGGGCGCGTCGAGCACCAGCTTCACGCAGGTCGGCACGCCCACCGGCACCTCGTTCACCGACTCCGGCCTGGCCGCCAACACCACGTACCGGTACCGGGTGCGGGCGACGAACTCGGCGGGCTCCTCGGCGTACTCCGGCATCGTGAACGTGACGACGACCGGCGGCGGAGGCGGCGGCGGGTGCACCACCACCGTGGCGCCGCAGAGCCAGTGGAGCAACGGCTACGTGCTGACCGTGACCGTGACCAACACCGGCTCCAGCAGCATCAGCGCCTGGTCGTCGACGGTGACGCTGCCCTCGGGCCACGCCCACACCGGCTCGTGGCCGCAGGCGGCCGTGGTGAGCGGGCAGAACGTGACCGAGAACAGCCTGGCCTGGAACGGCGCCCTCGCCCCCGGCCAGAGCACCACCTGGGGCCTGCAGGCCACCCGGCCCAACGGCAGCACCACGCTGCCGGGCACCTTCTCCTGCACCGCCTCGTAAGACCCCGGCATCACCGGTGTGCGGCGGGGCCCCGGCTCCGCCGCACACCCATCAGGGGGTACGCCCCCGCAGGCTCACCGCTGCTCGATCACCGCGCTGGTGCCGCTGCCCGGCCGCGACTCCCACTGCCAGGTCTCGTCCAGCCGCAACCGGCCGTCGGGCAGCTCGGACACGGTCGACACGCAGTGCCCCGTCGAGGTGTCCCCGTCGGTGTTGAGCTGGGCGTAACGGAAGTCCAGCCGGTCGCCGTCGCGGGTGCCGACCAGGAAGCCGCGGCGGACCGCCCCGCCCGCGTACTCGGCCCAGATCTCACCGCCCTGCTCGTGGTAGGCGAACACGGTGTCCGTGCCGACCTCGCCGCCGACCACCTCGGACACGGCGGCGAAGCGGCATCCGTCCAGAGAACGAGTCACGACCGCACCCTAGCCGCCGCGCGGACCGGCGCCGACGCGGCCGGACCGGGCGGGCACCGACCGCGCCGTCCGGGACGCATCGCGACGGCCCGGCGCGGTGATCGCCGGTTCGGCGCTGTCGCGGCCGCCGCCGGTGTAATCTCGGCCCTCATCAGCCCGACGAGCGGAGGTCACCCGTGCGCACCGCCCACCTCGCCTGGGAGCGCCACGGCGACGAGCCCGGCCTGCTGCTCCTGCACGGCTTCTCCGACTCGGGCGCGTGCTGGCAGCCGGTGCTGCCGGGCCTGACCGCGCACGCCGGCGCGGTCACCCTCGACGCGCGCGGCCACGGCTCCTCCGGCCTGCCGGATGAGCCCACCGGCACCGCCGCGAACGCCGCCGACGCCGCGCTGGTGCTCGACGAGCTGGGCGGGCGGCCGATGGTCGTGATCGGCCACTCGATGGGCGCGCTGGCCGCCGCGGCGCTCGCCGCCGCCCGCCCCGACCTGGTCCGCGCCCTGGTGCTGGAGGACCCGCCGGGGCCGCACCACACGCTCGCCGCCGACGGCATGCCGTCCTGGCTGGCCGAGCTGCAGGCGCTGGACCTCGACGCCCGCATCGCCAAGGGCCGCGCCGACAACCCCGGCTGGCCCGACACCGAGTACGAGCCGTGGGCGGTCAGCAAGGGCGAGTTCGACCCGCGCTACTACGACCTGCCCTACGTGCCCGGACCGTCCCTGGTGGACTCGCTGGCGAAGACCGCCTGCCCGACGCTGCTGCTCTACGGCGAGGTCGCCCGCGGCGGCCTGCTCGCACCCTCGGACGCCGACGACTGCGCCGACGCGGCGGGCGGCCTGTTCCTCACCGAGCGGGTGGCCCAGGCCGGGCACTGCGTACGCCGCGACGCGCCGGAGGCGTTCCTCGCCGCGATCGGGCGCTTCCTGTCCGACCTGCGCGAAGGCGTGGATCGGGGCTGAGCCGGGGCCGCTGACACGGCTGCCCGCACGCCAGCCAGGGCTGACGCCGCCGCGGAGACCGGCGCGGTGCGATCCGACGTCGCCCCCGGCGACGTGCTGGTCAGCCTCGGCGGGGTGTCGCTGGCCACCGCCGACCCGGCCCAGTCCGAGCAGGCCGGCCGCCTGCTCGACCTGCTGATGGACGGCCAGCGCTACCGCCCGCGCTGACCACGCCCGGACATCAGCTCAGCAACGCCAGCAGACGCTCCGCCTGCAGTTGCAGGGTGCCCGGCGGATTGCGCTTCGCCGCGCCGTTGCCCGGCAGCAGCCAGTAGAACCACAGCGTCGCGAACAGCGTTCGGGACCAGCGCAGCCGGTCACCGTCGACGTCGAACCCGCGCACGAACGCGGTCCAGTCGGTGTCCCGGGCGGACAGATGCTCCACCATCGTCGCCAGCTCGTACGCCACATCGGAGGCGCCGGCGTCCTCCAGGTCGACGATCCGCACCCGCGTGCCGTCCCACAGGTAGTTGGCCAGGTTCGGATCGCCGTGCCCGACCACGGCCGGCACCGCGTCGACCCGGACGGGCCGGCGCAGGAAACCGGCCGCCCCGTCGAACGCCTCACCGGCGACCCCCTCCGGCCGCAGCGCCGTGGCGAACATCGACCTCGCCGCCGCGACCGCCTCCGCCGGGTGGAACCGGCGCGGCGGCAGCCCGGCCGCGGGCACCGACCACATCCGGCGCAGCGCCTCCGCCAGCCCGTCGAGCAGCTGCGGCGTCAGCGGTCCGGCCAGCGGCAGGCCGGGCAGCCGGCTCATCTTCACCGACGGCGGCACGGCGTCCAGCCGCGCCGCCAGCGGGGCGGGCACGAGGTCGGGAAGGCGGGGATGCAGGTGGTTCAACACCATCCACTCGCGACGGTGCTCGTCACGGTCCCAGGAGGCGTAGCGCTTGACGAGAACGTCGCCGTCCGTGGAAAGATCGTGCGTCTGCGACATCCGGGCAGCGTAGCGCCGATCCGCCGCGCAGGGGGGCGCCGCCGACGCGGCCCGGTCAGGACGGCGCGACCGGATGCCGCGCCTGGAACGCCAGCCGCGCCTCCGCGTCCTCGGCCAGCGCCTCCAGGATGCCGTCGAGGCGCAGGAACGCCTCCCCGGGGCGAAGCGAACGACGGCGCCTCTGCCTCGTCCACGCTGGCGTCGGCGTCCCATGCCGGAATCCACCCGGTCGCGGCGCGGATCGCGTCACGGGTGTGTTCGGTGAGCGCGACGCAGACGAGAAAGCGGGCGTTTACGGCCTGTTCGCACAGGCTGCGGATGTGGGCCAAATCCACCATGCGGATAGCCTCAATGAAGGGCCGATGCCCATTCCCCAGCGGGAATCGCGGACAGGCCGAGAACGCACTGCTGGTGTCCTGCGCCTGAAGTTGCGTTGTAAGTTCTTTGGACACTTTGTAGGGTTGGTCGATGTCGCAAACCGGCCAGCCGACGGCTGCATGGGTGCTGTCCGATGCGGAGCGTGGTCAGCTGGTTCTGTGGTCGACACCCTTGCCGTTCATCGAGAACGTCGCCGATATAGCGAGGCTGTGCCGCAACCTGCCCGGACACGCCGTCATGCTGTGTGGACGAGACGCGGGGATGCAGGCTCTCGCCAGGTGCCGGCCTGTCCTGCCTGCGCCGCCCGTGGGCGCCCAGCTCGTTTACTGCCTTCAACATCGCCGACGGCACCGTGATCACGGCCATGCACCGGCGGCACCGCGCGGTCGAGTTACGCGAGTTCCGGATCTCGATCGACCCCGCCGTCCACGACCGGCTGACCCGACACCCTCGGTCCACATGCGCTTCATTCCACTGGCAGCTCCCGGATGAACCAGGTCGAACGATGGTCGGATCCATCGCCTGGGAATTCTCGCCATAGCCCGCGACATCGACCACAGCCTGACGGGAGAGTTAGATGGACGAAGGCAAGCCCGCCTATCACGACGTCGTTTTCGACAACGGCCTTCAGTGTTTCGTGATTAGCGAGTTTGAGGCGACCTGGCAATATCGTGAGATCTTCGAGTGCGGGTGCTACTCCAACATTCGACTCCCCGACGCACCCGTCGTGATAGATGTGGGAGCGAACATCGGACTTTTCACGATATTCATGAAACAGCTTCGCCCGGCCGCTTCCATTCTCGCTTTCGAGCCCATCTCTCCCGTGTTCCAGGTCTTGACGGAGAACGTCAAGCGTTCCTTGTTTCACAACGTCGCCCTCTATCAGTACGCGCTGGGTTCGCATGATGAAGAGGACGTCGAGTTTACCTACTACCCGATGCTGCCCGGTAATTCCACGCGCTTTCCGAACGAAAAGGAACTACAGATCGAGGTAATGGCCCGCGAGCAGGCGACAGCGGAAGTGAGAGCCCTTCATCACGGCATCCCGATGTTCGCAGACTGCAGAACTCTGTCGAACTTCATCGGCGACCACCAGATGATCGATCTTCTGAAGATCGATGTCGAGGGGTCGGAGTTGGAGGTGCTGAACGGCATACGGCCTGACCACTGGACAAAAATCGACCAAGTGGTCATTGAAGTTCAGGACATGGACAACCGCCTCGAAAAAATTCGCACTGTACTGGAAAAGCAGAAGTTTGTGGTGGACATCCAACCGGCCCCAATGATCAACCCGGACATACGGACTTTCCTGCTATATGGCGGAAAGGCGTAAGACAGATACGCAATCGAAAGCCACCCGGCCGGGTCGCCGGGCCCGCCCATCGGCCCGGATCGGAGGCGTTCTCGGCTTCATGATCGGCAAATTGGCCCGACGCTCGTGGGATGCGGGTGGTTCAACACCATCCACTCGCCATGGTGCTCATCCCGGCCCTGGGAGGCGTAGCGCTTGACGAGAACGTCGCCGTCGGTGGAAAGATCGTGCGTCTGCGATATCCGGGCAGCGTAGCGCCGATCCGCTTCCGGCGGCTTCCGTGACAGCCGCTCAGCCGGCGGCGGCCATACGGCGGCGGAGCTCCTCCTCCGGGACGTCCTCGACGTGGGTGAGGAAAACCCACAGATGACCCGACGGGTCCCGGAGGATCACGGTGCGGTCGCCGTGGAACATGTCCTTGGGCGGTTGGAGGATCTCGGCGCCGGCCGCCGCCGCCCGCTCGGCCAGGCTGTCGACGTCGGGGACGAAGACGTGCAGCGTGACCGACGTGCCGCCGCGGAGCGCCCGGGGCGAGGCGAACGACGCCGCCTCGGCCTCGTCCACGCTCGCGTCGCCCAGCATGAGCACCGACGGCCCGATGGAGATCTCGGCGTGCAGCACCCTGCCGCCCGGCGCGTCGAGCCGGAAGTCCTCGCGGGCGCCGAACGCCCGCTGGTAGAAGTCGATCGCCGCGGCGGCGTCGTCGACCATGATGTGCGGGATCACCGCATAGCGGTAACGGTCGGGGATCTCGGCGTGGATCGCGTTTTCAGCCATGGCATATCTCCTCGGAAGTGCACCGCCGGTCGGCTCCCGGCGACCCCTCAGACGAACCTAGAAGCTCAAGCGGACTAGAGGTCAAGCGCGTGCACCTGCTTCAAGAGATCTGGAGAAGTGCGTCACGTGCCTGGGTCGAATCACGTCGCGCTGAGATCGCGGGTCACAACTGACTGCGCGCAGGTTTCGGCGATCACATGGCCATCGAGCGAGGACGGACGTGCTGAAGCCGACGCCAGCGACATCGGCGCAGCCATCGGACTGACGCACCCATCTTTTACCGAATGGCTGTCAGGTTGTCGGTAAGGATCTGGAAGGACTTGGTGTCGTCTGCGGTGCCCGTATGGGGGTTGCGGAATCGCGCGACGTCGACGGCGAGGTCGGTAGCGGTCCAGCGCACGCGGTAGAGGTCCAGTAGGGACGGGCGCGGTGTGTGGCCGGTGGCCTGGGCGTACGCGGTGAGGATGGACTCGTCGTCGGCGGCGAGCAGCCACAGGTCGCGCTCGGGTGGGGCGAGCAGGGCGGTGTCCCAGTCGATCAGGCGCCAGCCGGCGGTCGTGAGCATGGTGTTGCCGGGATGCGGCTCGCCGTGGGTGAGCACGACCGGCGCGTCCCGGCGCTCGGCGACGAGGCCGTCGTAGCGGGCGAGCAGCTCGCGCACCGGTTGCGCGTGGGCGGCCAGCAGCCGGGCGGTGCGCCTGGCATACGGGCCGCACTCGGGCATGTCGCCGGCCAGCGCGGCGTGCAGGCCGGCGCGGTCCGGCACGGTGAAGTCGTCGGCGACGGCGTGACGGCGCGCGGCGGGCGGGGCGGTGTGCACGCCCACCACCATCTCGAGCACGGCTTCCCGGTGCCCGGGTGCGGTGTACTCGCCCCAGCCGAAGCTCTGCCCGTCGAGGTGCGGATACAGCGCGGCGGCGTACGGCCCGCCGACCCGCACCAGCGGTCGGCCGCCCCTTGCCGACACGGGTGCCACGACGAAAGCCAGGCCGCCCTCGTGCAGGTCGCGAGCGACCGACAGCGCCGCGCTCAGCCGCCGGAACCCGTCGTCGAGCGACTCGGTCCCGTTGCGCCGCTTGCGGACCAGCTCGTCGACGGTGAGGAACCACCGCGCGCCCGCCGCGTCGGTGACCGACCAGTGGTGGCTGCCCCAGCCGACGGGCTGGTACGCCAGCTCCTTCACCGTCAGGCCCCAGCCGTCGTCGAGCGCGGCGGCGAGCAGCTGTTCCGGCAGGTCAGCGGGCGGTGTCAGCACATGGACACGCTACGGCCCACGCCTGCGGGGTCAACCGAATTACGGTGGCGACTCTTGAGGACTTGCGGCCTCGACGCGCGCGGAGGCCCCAAGTCCGCAACAGTTGCGCCGCAGGGGTGGCGGTGGTGCGGGTGCGGGGCGGCGGCCGACCGCCAGTCCCATATCCGACCCGGGTGGCTCCCACCAGGTTGGAACGGTCATCGCGAAAGGCGTGTTGAACAGGGCGTTAACACAAGCTGGGGGCAGGGTGCGGTGTGTACCGCCACCTGGGATGACGGCATACAGCCGGGACCGTCGGTCTATATCGTCACCGCATGGATCTCTGGATCGCGGTCGCCGGGTTCGGCGTGGGTGTCGTGGTCGGACTCACCGGCATGGGCGGCGGTGCGCTGATGACCCCGCTGCTGGTGCTGGTATTCGGGGTGCCGCCGCTGAGCGCGGTCTCCAGCGACCTGGTGGCGGGCGCGGTGATGAAGCCGTTCGGCGGGGCGGTGCACTGGCGCCGCGGCACCGTCGACAGCCGGCTGGTGCTGTGGCTGTGCGCGGGCAGCATCCCGGCCGCGTTCTGCGGCGTGTTCGTGGCCAAGGCGTTCGACAGCGAGGGCGCGTCGCGCGTCATCCAGTCCCTGCTCGGTGCCGCGCTGCTGCTGGCCGCGTCCGGCCTGCTGGTGAAGGCCTGGTTCGGGCTGCGCGAGCAGGCCCGCACCGCGGCCGACCCGTCGCGGGAGGTCGTCGCGGGCGACCCGGCGCCCGTTCGCGTACGCATAATTCCGACCGTGCTGGTCGGAGCCGTGGGTGGCCTGGTCGTCGGGGTGACCTCGGTCGGGTCGGGCTCGCTGATCGTCATCGCACTGATGGCGCTCTACCCCGCGCTGCGCCCCCAGCAGCTCGTCGGCACCGACCTGGTGCAGGCCGTCCCGCTGGTCGCCGCGGCGGCCCTGGCCCATCTGCTGTTCGGCGACTTCCAGCTGGCGCTGACCGTCGCCCTGGTCGCCGGAGCGGTGCCGGGCGTGCTGCTCGGCGCGGCCGTGTCGTCGCGCGCGCCGGGCGGACTGATCAGGTTCGCGCTGACCGTGGTGCTGACGGCCAGCGGTCTGAAGCTGCTCGGGGCGAGCACCGTCGCGGTCGGTGTCACCGCCGCCGTGCTGCTCGCCGTCCTGCCCGCGACCTGGCTGCTCGCCCGTCGCCGCCTCGGCCTGCCCGTCCTGCCCGGCCGCCGCACCGCCCTCGCCGACTGACCCGGATCGGGTGGTTCAGGGGCGGTGGGTGACCAGGGCGCCGAGTTTCTCCGGGTTGCTCAGGAGCTGGATGCCGACGATGTGGCCGCCCTCGGTCTCCCAGGTCAGCAGCTGCCAGCCGGTGCCGGTGGCGACGATCGCGGCCGGCCCACCGTTGACCTCGGCGACCCGCCACTGGACCCGGGCGGCGTTGGCGACGCCGGTGATGAACCGGGCCACCTTCGGCGCGCCGACGACCGGGTTGAGCGCGGCGCGGGCCCGGCCGCCACCGTCGCTCCACAGCACGACCTCCTCGGCCAGCATCGCCTCCAGCGCGTCGCGGTCACCCGACGCCGCGGCGGCGAGGAACCGCTCGGCCAGCAGGCGATGCTCGACGGTGTCCACGGCGAACCGTGCCCGGTCCTCGCCCAGGTGATCGGCCGCCCGCTCGTGCAGCCGGCGGGCGTCCTCCTCGCTCACCCCGAGCGTCTGCGCGATCTGGGCGTACGGCAGGTCGAACGTCTCGCGCAGCAGGTACGCCGCGCGCTCCGGCGGGGTGAGCCGCTCCATCAGCCGCAGCGCGGCCAGCGACAGCGTCTCGCGCTGGCGCGCCGTCTCCGCCGGGTCGGTGACCTGCCGCCCGATCGGGGCGGGCTCGGGCAGCCAGGTGCCCGGGTAGGTCTCCCGCCGGTGCCGGGCCGCGCGCAGCTGGTCCAGCGCGAGCCGGGTGGCGACGGTGACCAGCCAGGTCCGCGGCTCGGCCAGGGCCGCCCGGTCCGCGTCGTGCCAGCGCAGCCAGGTCTCAGCCAGCACCTGCTCGGCGTCCCACCAGCTGCCGAGCATCCGGTACGCCAGGCCGAGCAGCACCGGGCGGTGCTGCTCGAACCCGTCGGCGTCCAGTGGACGCACCTCGATGACCGTGGACATCACACGGCCGGTTGGAGCCGGGTGGTCACGCCGATGCGGTTCCACAGGTTGATGGCGCCGATGGCGAGGATGAGGTCGGCGACCTCCTTGTCGGTGAAGTTCGCGCGGGCGGTGTCCCAGGTCTCGTCGGAGACGCCGTGCTCGCCGAGCCTGGTCACCTCGTCGGTCAGCGCGAGGGCGGCCCGCTCCCGGGCGTCGAAGCCGGGGAACTCGCGCCAGGCGCTGACGCCCAGCACCCGCCGCACGTCGTCACCGTTCTTGAGCAGGTCGGTGCCGTGCAGGTCGACGCAGTACGCGCAGCCGTTCAGCATCGAGGCGCGCAGCTTCACCAGGTCGTGCAGCCGGACGTCGAGGTTCTTGTGCAGGTACTTCTCCAGGCCCAGCACGGCACGGTAACCCTCCGGCGCGAGCTCGCCCACGTTCATCCGCTGGCTCATCAGTCGATCCCTTCCGCGTTCCAGTCTCGCGGCGACCGGTGGCCGCCGTCATCAGAACGACCGGATACACCGGGCGAGATGTGACAGACCGGGGCGGGATGGGACGTACGCCACACTCGCCGGCAGCGGTCAGCGCAGCGCGGGTTCGGCCAGCGCCGGTTCGGCGAGCATGGCGCGGCAGGCGTCGGCGCAGGTCTCGCAGGCCGCCACGGCTTCGGCGCAGCGCACGTAGCGGTCGGCGTGCTCGCGGCTCTCGTCCGCGCACACGTCGCACACCACCGCGCAGGCTTCGAGCACGGCGCGCACCAGCTCGGGGTGGTTGCCGCGGAAGCGGTCCACGATCTCGCCGGCGGTGGCGCACATGTCGGCGCAGTCCAGGTTGGTGCGGATACAGATCACCAGCTCGGCCACGGCGGGCTCGCCGAGGCAGGCGTCGGCGCAGGCGTTGCAGGCCTCGGCGCACAGGTTGCAGGCCCGGACGCAGACCGCCCGCACGTCGTGCCGGAGATCCTCCGCGTCGCGGTACATCGGGGTCATCGGCTGCATGGCTCGACCTCCAGATGATCAATGCTACGCGCGCCGCGTGCCGCCCGCGGCTAGGCGAGCAGCTTCGCCGCGATGCCGGCCAGGCGCCTGCCCTGGTAGCGGGCCGAGGCGAGGGCGGCCTCGTCGGGCTTGGCGCCCTGGGTGCCCGAGGCCCAGGAGGTGCCGTACGGGTTGCCGCCGGACGCGTACACGGTGGGGTCGGTGTAGCCGGGCGCGACGATGATGCAGCCCCAGTGGTAGAAGACGTTGTTGAGCGACAGGATCGTGCTCTCCATGCCCCCGTGCACGTTGAGCGCCGAGGTGAAGCTGGTGACCGGTTTGTCGGCGAGTTTCCCGGCGAGCCACAGCGGCCCGGCGGTGTCCAGGAACTGCTTGAGCTGGGCGGTCGTGTTGCCGAACCGGGTGGGCGTGCCGAAGGCGTACGCGTTGGCCCATTCCAGGTCGTCGAGCGCCGCCTCGGGCATGTCGCGGGCCACCGTCTCGACGTGCTCGCGCCAGGCGGGGTTGGCCTCGATGGCCGAGTCCGGGGCCAGCTCGGCGACGCGCCGCAGGCGCACCTCGGCTCCGGTGTCCCCGGCCCCCTCGGCGACGGCCTCCGCCAGCCGGTGCACGGAGCCGGTGGCCGAGTAGTAGATGACGGCGACCTTCACGTCAGGCATGATCATTCCCCTCGATCCGTCCCTTCCGTGACGATATCGGGGGGTGATCCATGCCAGGTGTGGTTCGCGGATATGGGTAGGGGCACCCGTCCTCTCCGGCACGGGCGCCCCTCTTCGTTCGGATCGCCGCCGGGCACCCGACGAGCTGCGTCGTCGGGCGCGCGGCGGCGGCGGGTCAGCCCACCCGCAGCGGCTCGTCCGGCCGCTTGCCGGCAGCGGCCGGCGCGTGCTCGGCCTCGGCGCCGAGGTCGGCGGCGTCCGCCGCGGCGCTCTCCTGGGCCAGGCGGTCGGCGCCGCTGAGCGTGCTGAGCGGCTTCTCCTTGATGAACAGCACCACGATCAGCGCCAGCGCCGCGAACGGCGCGCCGACCAGGAACAGGTCGGCCGTGGCGATGCCGTAGATCTCCGCGATGACCTCCCGGATCGCGGGCGGCAGGGCGGCCAGGTCGGGCACCTGGTTGCCGCCGTCGCCGGCCGCGGCCGGGCCGAACCGCTCCGCCGACAGGTCGGTGATGCGGTTGGCCATGACCGCGCCCAGCGCGCTCACCCCGATGGCGCCGCCCATGCTGCGGAAGAACGTCAGCACGGACGTGGCCACGCCCAGCTCGTGCGCGGGCACGTCGTTCTGCGCGGCGAGCACCAGGTTCTGCATGAGCAGACCGACACCGATGCCCAGCACCGCCATGTACGCCGACAGCAGCGGCACGCTGGTGCGGTGGTCGATGGTGCCGAGCAGCAGCATGCCCGCCGTCATGATCACGCCACCGGCGACCAGGTAGATCTTCCACTTGCCGTACTTGGTGATCAGGCCGCCCGCGACGGTCGACGACACCAGCAGACCGAAGATCATCGGCAGGCTCATCAGGCCCGCCACCGTCGGCGACTTGCCCAGCGAGATCTGGAAGTACTGCGACAGGAACACCGCGCCGCCCATCATGGCCAGACCCACCAGCACGCTGGCGATGATGGTCAGGGTGACGGTGCGGTTGCGGAACAGGTTCAGCGGGATGATCGGCTCGGCCGCCTTCGACTCCACCAGCACCGCCAGCGCCAGCAGCACCACGCCGACGCCGACCAGCAGCGCCGTCCAGCCCGAGGCCCAGGCGAACTTCTGCCCGGCCAGCGTCGACCACACGAGCAGGGTCGAGACGCCCGCAGTGATCAGGAAGGCGCCCAGATAGTCGATCTTCACCTTGCCGGGCGGGGTCGCCGGCAGGTGCAGGGTGCGCTGCAGCAGGTAGATGGACAGCAGCGTGAACGGCACGCCGATCAGGAAGGTCCAGCGCCAGCCCAGCCACGAGGTGTCGACGATGACACCGCCGATGAGCGGGCCGGCGATGGTGCCGATGCCGAACACGGCGCCGAAGATGCCCGAGTAGCGGCCCATCTCGCGCGGCGGGATCATCGCCGCCATGACGATCATGGCGAGCGCGGTCATGCCGCCCGCACCGACGCCCTGCACGAGCCGGCTCACGAGCAGGATCTCGACGTTCGGGGTGAGACCGGCGATGAGCGAGCCCACCACGAACAGGCCGAGCGAGAGCTGAATGAGCAGCTTCTTGCTGTAGAGGTCGGCGGCCTTGCCCCACAGCGGGACGGTGGCCGTCATCGCCAGCAGCTCGATCGTCACGATCCAGGTGTAGACGGACTGGCTGCCGTCCAGCGCGGCGATGATGCGCGGCAGCGCGTTGGCGACGATCGTCGACGCCAGGATGGACACGAACATGCCGAGCATGAGCCCGGACAGCGCCTGCACGACCTCGCGGCGTGACATGGAACTCTGCTCGGTGCCGGATCCCGCCTGGTCGGGCGGGTTGGCGGTGGTGGTCATTCGTTTCCTCACGTGGTTCTTTCGACCGGGTGAGGATCACCCGGGGGGTATGGGGGGAGCCGGCGCGTGCCGCGACGGCGGGATCAGCCGGGATCGGTCAGCCCGGCGGTCAGCGCGGTGAACGCCTCGTCGACGAGCGCACCCAGCGAGAGCGTGCCGCCGGCCGCCATCCACCTGGTGGCGGCGACCCGGAACGCGGCGCTCGTGGTCGCCACGACCAGCGCCGGGTAGCCGTGGACGCGGGGGTCGACGCCCAGGTGCACGGCGATCTGCTCGGTGGTGAGGCGCTCGGCCTCGGCGTTGGAGAGCACCAGCCGGGGCAGCAGCTGGGGACTGCGGTGGAAGACCTCCATGCGCAGGAACCAGTGGTCGCGGTCGGCCTCCATGGCCGCGACGACGATCAGCACCGCGCGCCGGATCGCCTCCAGCACCGGCATGCTCGGCAGCAGCGCGGCCAGCCGGGCCCGCATCGCCTCCACCTCGATCAGGTGGTCGCCGAGCACGGCGTCCTCCTTGGAGGCGAAGTAGTTGAAGAAGGTGCGCGGCGAGACCCCGGCCGCGGCGCTGATGTCGTCCACGGTCACGTGCTCGAACCCGCGCTCGGCGCACAGCCGCAGCGCCGCGCCGGTCAGCGCGGCGCGGGTCTGCTGCTTGCGCAGGTCGCGGCGGCCGAGCGGCGCCTCGGAGTGCACGTCGGGGGTCACCGGACGATCTAAGCAATGAACTTGCAGAGACTGCAAGTTCATTTGGTGTGGCGCGAACCGCAACATCGACTGCCCCGGCACGCCGCGGTCGCCAGGGGTGTGACGGGAGCGGGGGAGGCGGCCGCGGCCGTCTCCCCCGCTCCCGTCACCGGGCTCGTCCTCCGGCGCTTGCGCCCCGCCGCTCACCGTGCCAGCAGCGCGACCAGGTCGCTGCCGGTCACGACGCCGACCGCCACGCCGCGCGCGTCGACCACGGCGACCGCGTCCACGCACTCGGTGCGCATCAGCCGGGCCGCGTCCATCACCGCGGCGTCCGCGGCGACCACGGCGGGCGTGCGGTCCAGCACCGAGGAGACCCGCCGGTACGTCAGCGAGGCGGGCTCGGCCGCCCACGCCGCGACGACGCACCGGTCGGCGAGCACGCCCACGCACCTGCCGCCCTCGTCGGTGACGACGAGGTGCCGCAGCCCGTCGCGCACCATCTCGGCGAGCGCCTCGCCGAGCGTGGTCGACGTCTCGACGTGCCGCACCGGCGAGGTCATCACCTCGCTGATCCGACGCCAGGCCAGGCCAGGCGCCCGGTCGCGCTCCGGTGTCCCGATCCGTGTGTCCATGTCACGCCCCCGCGCACTGTCCCCCAGATCACCTCAAGCGTGACCCGCGGCACGACTCCCCGACCAGGGCCTTCCGACCCGCCCCCCAGGGCCGCCCGCCCGGCCTCCCCCCGCCGAGGCGCGCCTGACCGTCCTCCGCCGAAGGCCGCCCGCAAGATCGTCCGACTTGCCAGGCAACTGGGCGAATGCGCGGTCAAGATACGCCCAGGTGCCTGGCAAGTCGGACGATCTAGACGGGCCGCGCGCAGGGCCGGGTCAGGCGGGTGGGGTGTGGTCGTCGCGGGCGATCAGGACGGGGCAGGCGGCGTGGTGCAGCAGCTGCTGGCTGACCGAGCCGAGCAGCAGGCCGGTGAAGCCGCCCCGGCCCCGCGCGCCGACGACCACGAGCTGGGCCTGCCCGCTCAGCCTGACCAGCTCGTGACCGGCCCGCCCGAGGACCAGCTCGGTGCGCACCCGGACCTCGGCGTGGCGCCCGCGGTTGGCGTCCAGCGCGTCCTGCAGCAGCTCCAGCTCCTCCTTGCGGGCCCGTTCGGCGTCGTAGAGCGGGGTGCTCGCGACGCCCGGCGACTCCCGCCAGACGCGCACCGCCAGCAGCTCCGCGCCCCGCAGGCCGGCGGCGGTGAACGCGGCCGTCACCGCGGCGGTCGAACCCGCCGAGCCGTCGCAGCCGAGCAGCACCGGCCCGGCCGGATCGCGGCGGCCGC
Organism: Catellatospora sp. NPDC049609; assembly: GCF_040675365.1. NCBI lineage: Bacteria > Bacillati > Actinomycetota > Actinomycetes > Micromonosporales > Micromonosporaceae > Catellatospora > Catellatospora sp. NPDC049609. Next base: position 17,487 of record NZ_JBFAOU010000140.1, read on the forward strand.
GCACCACCAGCACCGGCGTCCGGCTGTGCGAGCTGACCTGCACCGCCACGGACCCCAGCAGCAGCCCGCTGAACCCGCCCAGGCCACGGTCGCCCAGCACCACCAGGTCCGCCTCGCGTGCCGCGTGCAGCAGCACGGGCGCCGGCGCGCCGGTGAGCAGGTCGGTCGAGATCTCGACCGCGGGCGCCTCGGCGGCGGCCGCGGCGGCTGCCTCGGCCAGGATCCGCTCCGCGTCGTGCCGCAGGCCGCCCTCGGGCACCGCCTCGGACGGGCCGGTGTCCACGTGCATCAGCGGCCAGATGAAGGCGTGCACGATCCGCAGCGGCCGCCGCCGCAGGGCGGCCTCCCGCGCCGCGGCCCGCACCGCGTCCAGCGCCGACGCCGATCCGTCCGCCCCGGCCAGCACCGGGGCACTCCGCTCGCTCATCACCGGACCTCCGTCCCCATTGTCGACCGGCCGCCCACGCCATGACGCCGGTACGGCCCACCTGGTCAGGCGGGCCGTACCGGCGGGAGGCTCAGGCGGCGACGGGGGTGCGGGCCGGAGCCTCGACCGGGGCGAAGGCCTCGGTGCGGGGAGTGCGCCAGGCGTGGACGAAGCCCGCGGCGGCCAGCAGCGCCATCACCAGCGCGGCGAGGAAGGCGACCAGCGCGGCCTGCCCGGCCTTGGTGCCGAACTCGCTGAACCCGTACGTGGTCAGCAGCAGCCCGCGCAGCGTCTCGCCCTTGAACAGGGTCTCCCGCTGGGCGGTGACCCCGGCGAGCTGCTCCTGCAGCGCGGCCAGGTTCGGGTCGTTGTTCTTCTGCGCCTCGGCCACCTGTGCCCGCAGGGCGCTCTGCGGCGCGCCCATGTCGGCGTACGTCCTGCCCTCGGCGGTGCCCTTGAGGTGCAGGCCGATGAACTCGTTGGCGTACACCTCGGCCTGCTTGCCGGTGGTCAGCGGCTTGCCCGCGTTCTCGACCAGCCCCGGCTGCGCGCGCTCCTCGGCGGTGAGGGTGTCCAGGGTCTTGAAGGTGATGTTCTGCTCGGCCAGCTGCCGCCCGACGTAGTCGTTGGCGAAGTCCGCGTTGGCCTGCAGCACCAGACCGGCCACGGCCAGCAGGATCGCGATGGCCACACCGCCGAGGCTGAAGAGGATGTCGAGGGTCCTGCGCTTCATGGGGTCCGTCTCCTTAGGACTGCTGTTCCGTGTGTCCTCAGCGTCCCCTTTCGCCGGTGGTGCCGGGCAGGGTGCGACGGCCCGATCCGGCGGGACCAAAGTCCTCGCGCCCCGGGGGACCCAGTGCCCGCGCAACGGAGATGGCGCGCCTCGTGCGCGAGACGCCCTGGCCGCCCGCCAGCGCGCGGGAGTTCCGGGCGCCGGTCGGCACCGAGGACCCGCTGCGCGACGACACGCTGTTCCTGTACGCCCGCCTGCCGGCCGCCCGCGGCCCGGTGGAGCTGCTGGTGGTGCCGGGCGCCGGGCACATCTTCAACCTGGTGCCGCTGTCGGTGGCCGGGCCCGCCAACGAGCGCGCGCGCACCGGTTCCTGGCCGCCGCCGTGGCGGCCTGAGGCAGGCCCGGCGCCGCCCGCCGGCACAGATCTTCATGCAGCTCAGCCGTTGCGGCAGCCGGAAAGAGTCGTCCAGCTGTCGCTGTCGGCGTACCGCGGTGGGATGATCTGCCCGCCGCTCGCACGGCACCGTCCCGGCGCCTGAACGGGAGCGGCGTCGTGCGACCCTCGCAAAACCGCACGTCCACCTCGGCCGAACCCCTGTCCGATCTGGAGCGTCGCGGGCGCAGGGGCCCCGCGCCGCGGGCGCGCCGGCGCGTACGAATCGGCGAGGGAGGAACGCTGTGACGCAGGCAGAGGCCGGCGCATTCAAGATTCTCAAGGGACTCGGCATCGCGGTCCTGAGCGTGGTAGCGCTCGTGCTCATCGCGGTGTACTGGGAACCGGTGCTCAACACCGTCGTGGACACCTGGAACTACCTGATCGACCGCATCCCGGACAACGGCGGGCAGCGCACCGCGGTGCTGGTCTACATGATCGCGGCGGTGGTCATGGGCGTGCTGTTCTCGCAGGCCGGCCACTTCACCGCGTACGGCATCGCGATGGGCCTGGTCCCGCTGCTGTGGGTGCTGTTCTGGGAGGGCTTCCCGCCGCTCGGGCTGCACCCGGTGTGGACCTCGAACATGGGGGTCGCGCACCTGAGCCCGAGCCAGGTGGCGCTGTGGGCGGTCGTCGCCGCGGTGCTGACCACGCTGGTGTTCGTGCCGCTGGAGATGCGGGAGAAGTTCCAGCGCCGCCGCCGCGCGCGCCGGGGCTGAGACAAGCCGAGGCGGGTGGTGCGAAGGCACCACCCGCCTGGCCCGGTCCGGCACCCGAGGCTACGCGAGTGCCGGCTCGGTCTGGGGATCCTCAGACGTAGGTGACGGTGTCGAGGTACACGTACTCGTCGTCACGGACCATGAGGTGAGGGGCCGTCACGGTCTCCTCGCGCACACCGCTGTCCCCGCCGCGGATCACGACCGCGGACTCGGGCGAGGTGTCGGAGATGATGCCCGCCTGCCACGCACGCTCGCGATAGACCCAGACCCGGTCGCCGGGCTGGTACGAGTCGGTGGCCGCGATCTCGGCAGGAGACCGCCGCGCGGGGTTGATCCGGGGAGCTGGCATTCGTGCCTCACTGCGGCGAACGTGCTCGCGGATGGAAATCGGAACGACGGCCGTCCCAAGCTACGGGAGGATCGGGGTTCCGGTGAAGCCGGCCGGTCCGGAGGGGGAGTCCGGCCGCCCGCCCGGAGCTGCGGTGTCCACACCATCCGGGCCACAGATGCAAGTGCCACTATGCAAACCAGAGTTGCTTGTTGCGTCTCCCATCATGCAAGCCATCCCGTGACCGCGCAAGCGCTGTCCGTACCTGTCCGTGACTTCCAGGAACCCGAAGCGTACGCAGCGTCACCTAGCAGGTGTAACGCAGCCGACACCGTCCGGAGACCCGCCCGTCACCCCGCGGTTGTTGTCCACATTCCGGGATGGGGTGCTTCAGCGGCCCGCCTCCACCGCGGCTGCCTCGGCCTCCGCCCGCCCCGGCGCACCGGCGCGCAGCTCGCCGAAACGGGCCAGCGCCAGCGCGCCGCCCACCGCGAGCACGAACCCGCCGACCGCGACCGGCACCCAGCCGTGCTTGGCCTCGTCGCCCAGCACCACCACGCCCACGATCGCGGGCAGCACCGTCTCGCCGACGACCATCGCCGCCGTCGCCGTGGTGACCGCGCCGCCCGCCAGCGCCATCGTCCACAGCACCAGTGCGATCAGGCTCGACAGCGCCACCAGGTAGGTGGCCGGCTCGCGCAGCAGCCGCGCGGGATCGAGCTGGGGCAGCGTCCGGGCGGCCAGCGCCAGCACCCCGAAGCACAGGCCCGCGCACAGGCCGAGCACCGGCGTCCGCCAGCGGCCCGGCAGCCGCCCGGCCAGCAGCCCCAGCACCGCGAGGCCGAGCAGGCTCGCCCCCAGCGCCGCGTAGAAGTCCAGGTGCGCGCGGGCCGCGCCCTCCGGCCCCGCCGACAGGCCGAGCAGCGCGAGCCCGAGGCACACCGCCAGCACGGCGAGCTTCTCGTACCGGCCCAGCCGCTCCTTCATCACCACGCTCGCCGCGATCGCGGTGACCGCCAGCGCGGCGGCGACCGCGGCCTGCACCAGGAACAGCGGCAGGTGGCGTAACGCCACCAGCTCGAAGCCGAAGCCGAGCAGATCCAGGCCGGTGCCCGCGAGGAACGGCAGGGTCAGCCACGCCCGCAGCAGCGTGCGCGGCTCCCGCTCGCTCACCGGGCCCACCCGGCGCATGCCCACGGCCTGCAGCACCGTCGACAATCCGAAGCACACCGCCGCCAGCAGCGCCCCGCACAGGCTCACGACCAGCACCGATTCATGCTTTCACGGCATCAGGCGCCCAGCCGCCGGTTCGGCGCCGCTTGGCCGCCGCGATGGGGCCGGGACCACCGGTTCGGCGCCGCTTCGCCGCCGCGATCGGGCCGGGACCACCGGTTCGGCGCCGCTTCGCCGCCGCGATCGGGCCGGGACACTTTCCCCGCGGGCGCGGGGACAAAAAGGGGGTAGGGCTCCGCCCCGGTATTGAGGGGCGGGCTCCCCCCCACCCCCCC
>NZ_JBFAOU010000141.1:0-21292 GCF_040675365.1 Catellatospora sp. NPDC049609
GATCCCGTCCAAGACCCGAGGTCAGTTGGGAAGAGGGTCAGACCGGACCGGGAGGACTCCCACACATCATCCTCACTGTTGGGAAGGGCACCTTCTACAACGCATGGCGTTAAGAAGGTGCCCTTCCTTTCAGGGGGTCAGGCGGGTGGCGCGGGTGGTGAGGTGGCGGCGTTCGGGCAGGCTGGTGGCGCGGGCGGCGGCGGCGCGGAAGGCGGCCGCGGCGGCGGGGTGGTCGCCGGCCTGTTCGAGCAGGTGGGCGCGGGTGGCCAGCAGGCGGTGGTGGTCGCGCACGCGGGTGTCGGCGTCGAGGGTGGACAGCAGGTCGAGGCCCGCCCGGGGGCCGATGACGTGGCCGACGGCGACGGCGCGGTTCATGGTCACCGCGGGGCTGGGGGCGACCTGCTCCAGCAGCTCGTACAGGGCGAGGATCTGCGGCCAGTCGGTGTCGGCCATGGCCGGCGACTCGTCGTGGACCGCGGCGATCGCCGCCTGCAGCTGGTAGGGGCCCACCTGCCCGCGCGGGAGCGCCTCGCTGACCAGGGCGACGCCCTCGGCGATGCGGGCCGCGTCCCAGCGTGAGCGGTCCTGCTCGGCCAGGGGCACCAGGCTGCCGTCGGGGGCGGTGCGGGCCGGGCGTCGGGCGTCGGTGAGCAGCATCAGCGCCAGCAGGCCCGCCACCTCGGCGTCGTCGGGCAGCAGCCGCCGCAGCCAGCGGGTCAGCCGGATCGCCTCGTCCGACAGTTGCGGCGCGGTCAGGTCGGGGCCGGTCGTGGCCGCGTACCCCTCGTTGAAGATCAGGTAGAGCACCTGGAGCACGGCCCGCAGCCGGGCATCGCGGTCGGCCGCGTCCGGCATGGCGAACGTGGCGCCCGCCGCCTGCACGCCCGCCTTGGCGCGGCTGATCCGCTGCGCCATCGTCGCCTGCGGCACCAGGAACGCCGCCGCGATCTGCTCGGTGCTCAGACCGCCCACCGCGCGCAGGGTCAGCGCGATCTGGCTCGGCGCGGACAGTGCCGGATGGCAGCACAGGAACAGCAGCGACAGCGAGTCGTCGGTGTCCGGCTCGGCGTCGGCGGGCGCGCCCAGCAGCGCCGACTGCGGCGTGGCCAGCCACTGCGCCTGCTCGCGCCGCCGCCGCGCGGTCTCGCTGCGCAGCTCGTCCAGCAGCCGGTGCGAGCCGACCGTGACCAGCCAGCCGCGCGGGTTGTCCGGCAGCCCGTCGACCGTCCACTTCTGCGCGGCGGTCAGCAGCGCCTCCTGCACCGCGTCCTCGCACGCGTCGAACATGCCGTACCGGCGCACCAGCGCGCCGAGGACCTGCGGCGCCAGCTCGCGCAGCAGCTCCTCGACGCGCCGGCCGTCGATCACAGCTCGTTGCCCGGTGCCTCGTGCAGGATCGGCCACAGCTCGACCGGGTCCTTGTCCGTCCAGGGCATGTCGGCCGCGATCTCCTCGGCCCGCTGCTGGCTCTCGCAGTCGAGCAGGTAGAAGCTCGCGATGTACTCCTTGGTCTCCAGGTAGGGCCCGTCGGTCACCGCGGGCAGGCCCTCCACGCGCCGCACCAGCTTCGCCGCGGCCGCGTCGGCCAGCCCGTACGCGCCGAGCAGCTCGCCGGTCTCCTTGTACTTCACGTTCCAGGCGTCCTGCTTGGCGATCTCCGCGGGGAAATCCTCCGCCGGGATCGAGGCCCACTTCTCCTGGTTGCCGTAGATCATCAGCAGGTACTTCATCTCGGTCTTCCCTCCGGTCCGGCGGGCCCCGTCGGCCCCCTTCACCTCACGGACGGAGCCGCCGCAGCCGGTTCGACATCCGCCCGGAGAAATCCTCCAAGATTTTTTCCGGTACGCCGGGACGTCAGCTCCCGCGCAGGTCGTAGCGCCAGTCGTGGCTGCGCATGAGGCTGCCCGGCGGGTACTCGAACTCGGTCTCGCCGAGCAGCGCGAAGCCCGCCTTGCGGCAGATCGCGTTCGACGCCGCGTTGTCCACGCCGGGGTACGCGTGCAGCCAGCGGTGCCGCCCGTCGGCCCGCGCCGCCTCGATCACCGCCCGTGCCGCCGCCACCGCGACGCCCCGCCCCTGGAACTCGGGCAGCACGCTCCAGGGCGGGGGCGGGGGGCATGATCGCTGATTCCGGTCCGGATGTGCGGTCAGACTGTGGTTTCTGACCCGAAACAGCGATCTCCGCCCGCAGAGCGGCGGTCACGACAGGCCGGTGGCGGCGTTGGCCAGGGCGGCGACCGAGCTGACCACCAGGGCGCCGAGGACGACCTTGCGGAAGGCGCCCGCGTCGAACCCGGCGAACAGCCGGTTGCCCAGCCAGCCGCCCAGCGCCGCGGCGGGCAGGCCGATCGCGGCGACCAGCATCGCCCGCGGCGTGAGCAGCCCGGTCAGCGCGAACCCGACCACCGCGATCGGCGACACCGTCACGAACAGCAGCGCCAGTGTCGCCCGGAACGACCTCGGCTCCAGGCGCATCGCCTGCAGCGCCGCCACCAGCGGCGGGCCGTTCGTCGCGGTGGCCGTGGTGAGCAGCCCGGACAGCAGGCCGGCGCCGCGTACGGTCCAGCCGCCGGGCGAGATCTGCCAGCCCCGCCACACGACCACCGTGCAGCCGAGCGTCACCAGGGCGATCGTGGCGACGAGCGCGCTGCTCGGCAGCAGCCGCAACGCCGCCAGGCCCAGCGGCATGCCGAGCAGCACCGACAGCAGCAGCCGGCGCGACGTGGACAGGTCGATGTGCCGCCGGTGGGCGTACGCGGTGACCCCGTTCATGCACAGGCTGACCATCGTCGCCGCCACCACGGCCGGCTGGGGGCCGACGCCCATCGCCAGCAGCGGCACAGCCACGAGCGAGAAGCCGAAGCCCGACACCGCCTGGGCGAACGCCGCCAGGACGATCACCGCGAAGGCGAACAGGAACAGGGTCACGGGCGGTCACCGTACCCGTACCCCCACCCCGGGCACGCACCCTGTGAACAGAATGTGAACCAGTCCGCTCCCGTACGCACCGAAAATCGGAGGAGAGCGACGGCGATCGCTGTTACCGTCGCCGCCATGACAACGCTGGTTCAGGTCGACCTGAGATCCGGAAACCGGATGCTGACGTGCTGGGTGGAGCCCAAGGTCAGAGTCGGTGACCGGATCACGCTGAAGGACTCCGAGGAGCCCGGCCGCTGCTGGGACGTGCTGCGCGTCGGCGAGCGCCGCGAGTCCACGGAGATCAAGCGGGGCTGGAACTTCGACCACAAGCGCGGCTCGCGCGCCACCGCCTGACCGCGCCACCCGGCTCGGCCGCCGTGCGGGGCGCGGGCGGTGCCCACGAAACCGGTCAGGATCCGCGGTACGAGCGCGGATCCTGACCGGTTTCTGCGATCATGCGGCCGGCGTCAGCTGCGCCGGGCGGTGTAGCTCTTGGCGCCGTTGGGTGCGGCGGTGTCCGGGTCCGTGCCGTTGACGCGCTGGTTGCGGCCCCGCTTGCGGCGCTTGTTCGAGCCGCCGTGGAAGTGCTCCTCCGGCACGGCCACCTCCTCGTCGACCGGCCCGTCGCCGCGCATGTCCGCCCGTCCCGGCCCGGCCTGCGCGTCGCGCGCCTGGTCCCCGTCCCCCGCACTCGTCGCGGGCTCGCCGGTCTCCGGCTCGGCCTTGGGCGTCGGGTCACCGTCACGCAACGTGGTCTTCGGCTCGGCGGCCTTCACCTTCTCCCCCGCCGGCATCGTCACCCGCGCGGCGGAGGCCGGCTCCGCCGCTGCGGCATCAGCCGCCTTGGCCGGAACAGCCTTGCCCCCCGCGGCGACCGCCTTCGACCCCTCCGGCGAGGTGGACTTCACCGCCACACCATCGACCGGCTGCGTCACCTCCGGCCGGGCGCTCTTGGCAGCCGTGCGGTCGCCCGGCTCCGTCAGCTCCGGCCGGGCCGGCTTGGCGACCGTGCGGTCCACCGGCCGCGTCATCTCCGGCCGGGCGGGCTTGGTGACCGTGCGGTCCACCGGCTTCGTCGCCTCCGGCTGGGCGGGCTCGGGTGCGTGATCGACCTGCTCTGTCGTCTCCGACCGGGCGGGCTTCGCTGCTGGGCGGTCCACCGGCTTCGTCGGCTCTGACGGGACGGGCTTCACCGCTACGCCGTCGATCCGCTTCGGGTTGTCGGCCGGTTGGGGCTCCGCAGTCCCCGGCGTCGTTCCCATCCGCAGGTCAGGGGCCGCCGTCGTCTTGCGCTCGGCGGACGCCCGTGCCGAGTCCCCCACGGAGATCGGGGCCGTCGCGACGGCGACGGGTTCGGGCGCCGGTGCAGGCTGCACGCCGTGCACGGGCGGTGGTGCGAGCTTCGTCGGGGGCTTCGTCCTCGTCGCGGACGTCGCGGCGGCGGCCCGGCCGGCGGCGACGCGGGCGGCGGAGCGCTCGGCGTCGTCCTGCTTGCGGCGATGGGCCAGCGCGACCTGGTAGTCCCGTTTGGCGGCGTACGCCTCGTCCTCGACCTGCTGGCGGATGGCGCGGGCCTCCTCGTACGCCTTGCGCAGCACGTCGAAGGCGGTCCGCCGCAGCGTCTCCGCCTCCTTCTCCGCCATCCGGATGATCGCCTGCACCCGGGGCCCGACGCTGGCCAGCGGGCGTGCCTCGGCGAGTTCGGAGGTCAGTTTGGAGATTTCGATCCGCGCGGCGCCGAGCTGGTTCTCCGCCACGGACAGTCGCTGGATCTCGGCGGCGAGCCGGCGCATGCGGCGGGAGGTGTCCTCGACGTAGGCGTCAACCTGGTCCATCGAGTATCCCCACAGCGCGGTTGAGAACATGTCCTCACTGCGCACCTGGTCAGGGGCGGTACGAGCCATGCAGTAAGCCTAGGCAGCGACGCGGCCCCGACGCGTGGATTCGCCCGATTGCGGCGGTCCGATCAGGCGTGTTTCTCCGGCCGATCCAGATCATGCGCGATTCCCGCAGCGGTCGTGCCGCAATCCGCACACGGCCCGCCCGGCGACCGCGCCACGGCCCGCCCGGCGACCAGCCTGCCGGCGACCGCGCGACGACACGGCCGGCGACCGTGTCACGGCGCGGGTCACGACCAGTGGTCGTGACCCGCGTGGCGGCCGTGAACAGCGCCCGGTCCAGCACCGCGCCCGGGTGCGCGCCCGCGGCCACCGGCTCGTCGAAGAACCGGTCCGGCAGCGTGCCCGGCGCGACCCGGAGCAGGTCGTTGAGCGCCTGCTGGGCACGCAGCCGGGCGCGGCCGAGCGCGAACAGCCGCTCCGGCGTGACCGGCCGGCCGGATGTGGCGCCGACCAGCTCGCAGACCCGGTCCAGGGTCAGCGGCCTGGTCGGGGTGCTGGCGTACGGGCAGATCAGCAGCGCGTCGAGGCCGCTCCACAGGTCGGCCAGGCGCAGGGTGCGCGCGACGTCCAGGGTGGACGCGGGCGCGGGCACGGACAGCCCGAGCGGGTGACCCGGCTGCGCGGCGCGTTCCACGAGCTCGACCAGCAGGCCGGCGGCGCCGGACAGCGGCGACACGCCGACGGCGGCGCAGCGGGCGGTGGCGACCGCGCCGAGCCCGGCGACGGTGCCGGTCACCAGCGCGACGGGCAGCCGGTGATCGGCTGGCCCGACGGCCGTGGGCAGCGCGCGGCGCAGCGTCGCCAGGGCCTGCATCGGCCCGCCCCAGCCCACCACCGGCTCGGGGGACTGGCCGCCGGTGTCCAGGTCGACGTGCAGGTGGGTCATGCCGAGGCGGGCACGGGGGCGTCGGGGCGTAGCAGGCCCTCGGCGACGAGGTCGGCCCACAGCTGCGCGGGCGGGGCGGGGCGGGCGAACAGCTCGGCGCTGGACGTGACGTGGCCGGGCTTGCCCGCGCCGACGACCACGGACGCCACAGCCGGGTGCGCGGCGGCGAACGCGAGCGCGGCCTGCGGCAGCGTGACGCCGTGGCGGCGGCAGGCGGTGGCGATGCCCTGCGCGCGGGCCAGGATGTCGGCGGGCGCGGTGCCGTACTCGTACGGGCGGGTCTCGTCCGGCCACTCGACGGCCAGCAGGCCGCTGTTGAAGACGCCCACGTTCAGCACGCTGATGCCGCGCTCGGCGCACGCGGGCAGGATGTCGTCGAGCGCGGGCTGCTCCAGCAGCGTGTACCGGCCGGCGATCATGAGGGCGTCCACGTCGGTCTCGGTGGCGAACCGGGCCAGGACGCCGAGGTCCTTGGAGCCGACGCCGATCGCGCCGACGGCGCCCTCCCGGCGCAGCGCGTCCAGCGCCGGGTACGCCTCGCGCAGCGCGCGCCCGGGCTCCGGGCTCTCGTCCGGGTCGTGCAGCAGCACGATGTCGATCCGGTCCAGGCCGAGCCGGGCCAGGCTGTCGCCGACGCTGCGGCGTACGCCGTCGGCGCTGAAGTCCCACACCCGCCGGCGCGTGGCGGGCACCGCGAACCCGTTGTCCAGGTCGGAGCCGGTGCCGCCCGGGTCGTCGACGAGGATCCGGCCGACCTTGCTGGACAGCGTGTACTCCGCGCGCGGGTACGCCGCCAGGGCCCGGCCCAGCCGCCGCTCGGACAGGCCGAGCCCGTAGTGCGGGGCGGTGTCGAAGTAGCGGATGCCGGCCTGCCAGGCGGCCTCGACGGTCGCGGCGGCCTGCTCGTCGGGCACGGCCCGGTAGAGGTTGCCGATGGAAGCCGCGCCGAAGCCGAGCGGGCTGACCGCGACGGCGGAGCCGCCGAGCGGGTGCGTCATGGGAGGTGCCTTCCTCGATCGGTCAGTGGACGCGGACGATGTCGAGACGGCGCGGCCCGTGCACGCCCTCGACCCGGTCGAGCTCGATGTCGCTGGTCGCCGACGGCCCGGAGATCATCGTCAGGGGACGGGCGGGATCGGGCAGCGCGGCGATCATGTCGGGCACGTCGGCGACGATCTGCGCGTCGCGTACCACGCAGACGTGATGGTCCGGGACCAGGGTCAGCAGCCGCCGGCCCTGCCCGGCCCCGGCGTCGAGCACGATGGTGCCGGTCTCGGCGACCGCCACCGCGCACCCGGTCAGCACCGACACGCCGGGCGCGTCGAGCTCGGCCGCGGTCAGCAGCCGCACCTGCGCGGCGCCGGGCACCGGCGCCGCGTCGCGCAGCAGCGGCGCGGCCAGGTCGGCGGTCCACGGCTCCGGCACGCCCGGCGGGAGGACCACCCGGGACGCGTCCACGAGCAGCCGGGCCAGCACCTGCGGCAGCTCCGCCTCGGTGCAGTGGTGGATCCCGGCGCGGTAGTCGCCCGCCCGCTGCGCGAACAGTTCCGGCAGGTCAGGATTCATGAGTACGCCTCCACCAGTCACGGAACGACTCGGCCGCGGGCAGCGGGGCGTCGCGGTGGCGCGTCCACGCCGACAGCGGCCAGGGGGCCCGGCGCAGCGTGCCGCCCCGGCGGCGGGTCAGCGCGCGCAGCGGCGCGGCGCCGGAGCGGGCGGCCCGCAGCGCGCGGCGCCAGCGGCGGCGGTCGCGCATCACCCAGCTCAGGGTGGCCATCGCGGCGCGCTCGGCGGCCGGTTTCGGGCCGGTCTGGCGCAGGTGCACCAGGATCTCCGGGATATTGATCTTCACGGGGCAGACGTCGTAGCAGGCGCCGCAGAGCGTCGAGGCGTACGGCAGGGTGCGGTTGAAGCCCGCGTCCTGCCCGGTCAGCTGCGGCGACAGGATCGCGCCGATCGGTCCGGGATAGACCGAGCCGTACGCGTGCCCGCCCGCGCGCTCGTACACCGGGCACACGTTGAGGCAGGCCGAGCAGCGGATGCAGCGCAGCGCCGCACGGCCGACCGGGTCGGCCGCCACGCTGGTGCGCCCGTTGTCCAGCAGCACGATGTGCAACTGCTGCGGCCCGTCGCCGGGGGTGACCCCGGTGAAGATCGAGGTGTACGGGTTCATCCGCTCGCCCGTCGACGAGCGCGGCAGCAGCCGCAGGAAGTCGCCCAGGTCGGCGAAGCGGGGCAGCAGCTTCTCCACCCCGACGACGGCGATCAGCGTCTGCGGCAGGGTCAGGCACATCCGCCCGTTGCCCTCCGACTCGACGACGACCAGCGAGCCGGTCTCCGCGATCGCGAAGTTGGCCCCGCACACCGCCACCGTCGCGGCGAGGAAGGTGCGCCGCAGGTACTCCCGCGCCGCCCCGGCCAGCACCGCGGGCTCGTCGGAGTCGGCGCTGAACCCGGGCATGCGCCGGGCGAACAGCTCGCGGATCTGGCCCCGGTTGTAGTGGATCGCCGGGACCAGGATGTGCGAGGGCGTGTCGTCGGCGAGCTGCACGATCAGCTCGGCGAGGTCCGTCTCGATCGGGGCGATGCCCGCCGCTTCGAGGGCCTCGTTGAGCCCGATCTCCTGGGTCGCCATCGACTTGATCTTCACGACGCGGTCGGCCCGCTGCGCCTGCACCAGCCGCGTGACGATCGCGTTGGCGTGCGCGGCGTCGACCGCCCGGTGCACGGTCGCGCCCGCCGCCCCCGCCGCCCGCTCGAACTGCTGCAGCAGCTCGGGCAGCCGGTCGATGACGTCGTCCTTGACCGCGGCGGCCCGCTCGCGCAGCTCCTCCCAGTCCGGCACCTCGGCCACGACCCGCGCCCGCTTGTCCCGGATGGTCCGCGTCGCCCGCCCGAGGTTCGCCCGCAGCCGCGCGTCCCCGAGCTCGCGCCGCGCCGCCGCCGGAAACGGCGTCATCGCCACGATCGGCAGCTCCCGGCTCACCGCGTACCCCCGTCAAGATCGCGACGATCTTGCGCGAACTGTTGCCCCTTTGCCCGGAAGGTGCGTGTCGCACCCGCAGTCCACGCAAGATCGGCGCGGGGTGGGCGGGTCATGAGAGGGCTCCCGTCGCGGCGAGGATCTCGGCGTAGTGGATCGGTTTGGGGGCGCCGGGGTGGCGGGCCAGGGTGCCGCCGAGGTGGGCCAGGCAGGAGTTGTCGGCGGCGGCGAGGTAGTCGGCGCCGGTGGCGGCGGCGTGGCGGCACTTGTCGGCGGCCATGGCGGCGGAGACGTCGGCGTTCTTGAGGGCGAAGGTGCCGCCGAAGCCGCAGCACTGGTCGGGTTCGGGCAGGTCGACCAGGTCCAGGTCCTTGACCGCGCGCAGCAGGGTGGTGGGGCGGTCGGCCAGGCGGAGCAGGCGCAGGCCGTGGCAGGTGGGGTGGTAGGTGACGCGGTGGGGGAAGACGGCGCCGACGTCGGTCACGCCGAGCACATCCATGAGCAGTTCGGACAGCTCGTAGACGGGCAGGGCGGTGTGGGCGCGCAGGTGGGCGACGCAGGAGCCGGAGGGGGAGACGATCACGTCGTGGCCGGCGAAGGCGGCCTCGGTCAGGCGTTCCAGGTCGCGGGCGGCGGCGGCGTAGCCGGTGTTGGCGTGCAGCTGGCCGCAGCAGGACTGGGCGGTGGGAAACGACACGGTGTGGCCGAGGCGTTCCAGGACCGTCACCGTCGCGATCCCGGCCCGCGGGAACAGCGCGTCGTTGAGGCACGTGACGAACAGGGCGATGCGCATGCGGGCGGTCCCCCTCTCTGGACGGTGTCTTGCTCTTGGGGCTAGATCCTATAGGATCCATGATGTAGCCGGAAGGAGCAACCACATGCCGACCCGTCACCACCCATCCCGGGGCGTGCGATGAAAGTCATCGATCTGCGCGTACGCGACATCCGCTTCCCCACCTCCCGCAGCCTCGACGGCTCCGACGCGATGAACCCCGACCCCGACTACTCGGCCGCCTACGTCGAGCTCATCACCGACGGGGACACCGACGGGCACGGTTTCACCTTCACCATCGGCCGCGGCAACGACGTCTGCGCCGCGGCCATCGCAGCACTTGCTCGATATGTGGTGGGATGCGAGATCGACACCCTGGACCTCGGCGAGTTCAGCCGCCGGCTCACGCACGACTCGCAGCTGCGCTGGCTCGGGCCGGAGAAGGGGGTCATGCACCTGGCCGCCGGGGCCGTCATCAACGCCGCCTGGGACCTGGCCGCGCGCCGGGCCGGGCTGCCGCTGTGGCGCTACCTGACCGGCCTGTCCCCCGAGGCCGTGGTGGACTGCGTGGACTGGCGCTACCTCACCGACGCGCTGACCCCGCAGGCCGCGCGCGACCTGCTCGCCGACCGGGTGCCCGGCCGCGCCGCCCGCACCGAGGAGCTGCTCGCCGCCGGCTACCCGGCGTACACCACCTCGGCGGGCTGGCTCGGCTACGACGACGCGAAGGTGACCCGCCGCGCGCTGCGCGCCCAGGCCGACGGCTTCGCCATGGTGAAGCTCAAGGTCGGCGCCGATCTCGCCGACGACCTGCGCCGGTTCACCGCCGCGCGGGACGCGCTCGGCCCGGACTTCCCGATCGGCATCGACGCCAACCAGCGGTGGGGCGTCGGCGAGGCGATCGACTGGGTGTCGGCGCTCGGCCACCTGGACCCGTACTGGATCGAGGAGCCGACCAGCCCCGACGAGATCCTCGGCCACGCCGCGATCCGCGCCGGGCTGGCCCAGGCCGGACCCGGCGGCACCCCGATCCGGGTCGCCACCGGCGAGCACGTGCACAACCGCATCATGTTCAAGCAGCTGCTGCAGGCCGACGCGGTGGACGTGGTGCAGGTCGACTCCGCCCGCGTCGCCGGCGTCAACGAGAACCTGGCGATCCTGCTGCTGGCCGCCGCGTACGGCAAGCCGGTCTGCCCGCACGCGGGCGGCGTCGGCCTGTGCGAGCTGGTGCAGCACCTGTCATTCTTCGACTACACCTCGGTGTCGGCGACCATGACCGGCCGCATGATCGAGTACGTGGACCACCTGCACGAGCACTTCGCCGACCCGGTGCGCATCGTCAACGGCCGCTACGCCGCCCCGACCGCGCCCGGCTTCTCGGCCCGCATGCGCGACGAGTCGCTCACCCGCTACGCCTTCCCCGACGGTCCGGAGTGGAAAGATGACTGAGTACGCAGGCCTGGTCGCCGCCGTCACCGGTGGCGCGTCGGGCATCGGGGCCGCCGTCGCGGCCGTGCTCGCCGAGCGGGGCGCGGCGGTGGCGATCCTCGACCGTGCGCCCGGCGAGGGCGGGCCGCACCTGGCGGTGACCGCCGACGTCACCGCGCCGCTGGACGACGCGATGGCCCGGGTCGTCGCCTCGCTGGGCAGCCTCGACATCCTCGTCAACTGCGCCGGGATCAGCGCCGTCGGCACCGTCGAGCAGGCCGACGACGAGGAGTGGCACCGCTGCCTCGACGTCAACGTGGTCGGCATCGCGCGCGCCAGCCGCGCCGCACTGCCGTACCTGCGCGGCTCCAAGCACGGCGTGATCGTCAACATCTCCTCGATCGCGGCGGGCGCCGGGCTGGTGAACCGGGCCGTCTACTCCGCGACCAAGGGCGCCGTGCACGCGCTGACCCTGGCCATGGCCGCCGACCTGGTCGGCGAGGGCATCCGGGTCGTCTGCGTGGCACCGGGCACCGTGGACACCCCGTGGGTGGCCCGCCTGCTGGCCGGCGCGGCCGACCCGGCCGAGGAGAAGCGCAGGCTGGCCGCCCGCCAGCCCACCGGACGGCTGGTCACCGCGGACGAGGTCGCCGAGGCGGTGGCCTACCTGGCCTCGCCGCGCTCCGGCGCGACCACCGGCACCTCGCTCGCCGTCGACGGCGGCATGAGCGGCCTGCGCCTGGTCCGCTGACCCGCCCACCAACCGGGCAGAGCCCCGTTCGCGCCGTGGAGGCAGCGCGAACGGAGCCCTGCTCGTGGGCGGAGCGCTACGACCTGCCGAAGCGCTGCAGCACGACGTCGGTCGGCGTCTGGACGTAGTGAGCCGGGGTCTGCTCGCCGAACTGCTGCCCGGCGGGGACGCCCTGGAAGATCCAGAGCGCGCCGTTCTGCGGCAGCGTGCCGCCCGACGCACCCGGCTGCCCGACGATCAGGTCGCCCTGGTTGTCGTCGTGCCAGCGGTCGATCACGGTCAGCCACCGGCCGAACTCGCCGCCCGGCTGCGAACCCAGGCCGATCGAGGACAGGCTGAGCTGCGTGCTGCCCGCCCCGAGCACGGCCGCGCCCGGCACGATCGCGATCACACCCGCGTCGGGCTGCGCCGCGATGTCCTCCCCCGGCGCGCCGATGGCCAGGTCGAACGGCGCGGTGCCGTCGATCTCACCGAACGCGACGGCCGACCCGAAACGGTCGCCCGCGGTCGGGGTGCCCGGGATGCCGGGGGTGCTGCCCTGGCCGAGCAGCTGCCGGCTGGTCGCGGCGATGCCGCCGGGCCGGCCGTCGAGCACGACCACGGCACCGGCCGCGACCTTGCCCTTGACGTCGCTGTCCGGCGTGCCGGCGATGACCTCGGCGAGGCCGTCCCCGGTGACGTCGGCGGCGAGCAGCTGCGTGCCGAAGCCGTGCACCGTCACGTTCGCGGTGGACACCTCGGCACCGGTGACCACGTCGGCCCCGGTGGTGACCAGGCCGGTGTCCGAGCCGGGCAGCAGCAGCACGTTGCCGCCCCCGACCGCGGAGCCGATCGCGAGGTCGCCGTTGCCGTCACCGGTGACGTCGCCGATGGCCAGCGCCCGCCCGAAGTTCTCGGCCGGCCCGGCGGGCTCGCCCGGCACGCCGGCCAGGCTGGTGTGGAAGCGCTGCGCGCCGGTGGCGGTCAGGCCGTCCGCGGAGCCGTAGAGCACGGTCGCCGCGCCCTCGCCCGGGTACGCCCCCGACTGCTCGCCGGGGGCGCCGATCGCGAGATCGGCGTACCCGTCGCCGGTGATGTCGCCGAGCGCCAGGGCCGCGCCGAAGCCGTCGCCCGCGTTGCCCCCGCCCGGCACCCCCTCGGTGTTCTGCTCCCAGTAGGTGCTGGACGAGATGTTGAGCCCGGCCTGGAATCCGGGCACCACCCAGACGGCGCCCGCGCCCGCGGCGTGGCCCGGCATGCCGAGCACCAGGTCGTCGAAGCCGTCGTGGTCGAGGTCGCCCGTGGCGACCGCCTCGATCGAGTCCTTGCCGGCCGGGCCGTAGAAGACGCAGCGCTGGCCGGTGAGCCGCACGACCACCAGCCGGTTGCCGGTGACCTGGTTGGTGCCGAAGCTGACGATGTCCTCGGCGCGGTCGCCGTCGAAGTCGGACCGGGTGTGCCCGCGCCCGCCGATGCCGTGCACGGGCAGCGGCACGTCACAGGCCATCCGCAGCTCGTTGACGTGGTCGCGTGCGGAGTAGATCGAGGCGTACCCGATGGCCGCCGCGGCCGGCGTCACCGTGCCGAGCTGTGCCGCGACCAGCGCGGCGATGGTGCCCGCCGCACCCGCGGCGATTCTCGTCGATCTCATATGGCCCCCGCCTGTCGTAGAGGAGAAGCTGATCGATCGAGCCTATGCACGTGCGTGAGCGGCCACCGTCCGTGAATGTGTCACATGGCCGACGCGGAAACCCGCTGTTCACAGGGGCTTCCACGCATTCTGGGCCGATGTGGACGGAGGCGGTGCGGCACGCCGCCGGCCGCACCGCCTCCGGGCTCATTTCGGCCGGGTCAGGCCTGGCCCATGACGACCCGCTGGCGGCCCAGCCCGTCGATCTCGACCTCGACCACGTCGCCCTGGGCGAGGTACGGGAACCGCCCGGACAGGCCGACGCCCTGCGGCGTGCCGGTGTTGATCACGTCACCCGGGTCCAGCACCGTGTACTGCGACAGGTGCCAGACCAGGTACGCCACGTTGAAGATCATGTCCTTGGTGGTCGAGTCCTGCCGGACCTCGCCGTTGACCCACGAGCGCAGCCCGAGGCCCTGCACGTCGGCGATCTCATCCGGGGTGACCAGCCACGGCCCCAGCGGCTGGAACGTCTCGCACGACTTGCCCTTGGACCACTGCCCGCCCGACTGGTGCAGCTGGAAGTCGCGCTCCGACACGTCGTTGGACAGCACGTACCCGGCGACGTGTGCCAGGGCCTGCGCCGGGGAGTCCAGGTAGCGGGCGCGCCGGCCGATGACCACCGCGAGCTCGACCTCCCAGTCCGTGGTGGTGGAGCCGCGCGGGATCAGCACCTCGTCGTACGGCCCGACGACGCTGTTCGGGGCCTTGTAGAACACGATCGGGGTGGTCGGCGGCTGCGCGCCCGACTCGGCGGCGTGCGCCGCGTAGTTCTGCCCCACGCACAGCACCACGCCGGGCCGGGCCACCGGGGCGCCCACGCGCTGCCCGGCGACGTCGAGCTCGGGCAGCCCGGCCGCGGCCGCGCGGACCCGGTCGATCCCGCCGGAGGCGAGGAACGCGCCGTCGATGTCGGCGGTGATCCCGGACAGGTCGTAGTGGCGACCGCCGGACAGCAGCACCGGCTTCTCCGCGCCGGGTGCACCGACCCGCATGAACTTCATCGGTTGATCTCCAGATCGTAGGTGTGGACCGCGGTGCCGCCCTCGACGGCGGCCCGCTCCGACGGTGACAGCCCCGCCAGGCACTCGGTGACCGCGGCCATCGCGTCGGCGTACGTGGCGACCAGCTCGCACACCGGCCAGTCCGAACCGACCATGAGGCGGTCGGGCCCGAACAGCTCCAGCGCGGTCTCCACGAACGGCGCGATCGCCTCGACCGTCCAGCCCGGACCGGCCTCGGTGAGCAGCCCGGACAGTTTGGCGGTGGCGTTGTCGCAGACGGCCAGCGGGGCGAGCGCGTCCCGCCAGTCGCGCAGCCCGTCCGCGGTGATCTGCGGCTTGCCCAGGTGGTCGAGGACGAACATGGTGTTGGGCACGGCGGCGACCGCCGCGGCGCAGGCGGGCAGCTGGTCGGCGCGCACGACCAGGTCGAAGGCGAGCCCGGCGGAGCCGATCGCGCGCAGCGCGCCGCGGACGTCCGGGCGGGCCAGGTGGCCGGGGTCGGTCACGGCCTGCACCTGGTCGCGGATGCCCACCAGCAGGTCCCCGCCCGGCCCGGCGAGCAGCGCGGCGATGGTGCCGGGCAGGTCGGGGTCGGTCAGCGAGGCCCAGCCGACCACCCCGGCGATCTCGGGGGTCCGCTCGGCCAGGGCGAGGAACCGCTCGGTCTCCTCGACGCGGCACTGCCCGGCCTCCACCAGCACGGTCGCGTCCACCTTCGCGGTCGGCAGCTCGCGGCGCAGATCGTCGACGGTGTAGTCGCGGCGCAGCCGCTCCAGGCCGGGCTCGGCCAGCCAGGCGTAGTCGGCGGTCCACAGGTGGTGATGCGCGTCGATCCGCACGTGGCTGCCTCTCCATCGGGATCATAGATCCTATATCATCGTCGTATCGGTAAGGTGTACTCGCTCACGACGGCGACAGTCAAGGGGTGAAAGATGGTCACACCACCCATCTCCGGCCGGGTCCGGCCCGCTCAGCGGCTCACGCTGACTGACGACGTCTACGAGTCCATGAAGACGCTGATCATGGAACACGCCATCGCCCCCGGCGAGCGGGTCAGCATCGACGGCCTCGCCCGCAGCCTGGAGGTCTCCCCCACCCCGGTGCGCGAGGCGCTCGCCCGGCTGGAGTCCGACGGCCTGGTCCGCAAGCGCGCCATGTCCGGCTACACCACCACCCCGCTGCTCACCCGCACCGAGTTCGACGAGCTGTTCGAGATGCGGCTGCTGCTGGAGCCCGCCGCCGCCCGCCGCGCCGCCGTGCACGCCGACGCCGAGCAGCGCCGCCGGGTCAAGGACGAGGCCGCGGCCACCGTCGGCGTCGAAGCGGGCGACGGATACCGCCGGCACGCCGCGTTCACCGCGCTCGACGCGAAGTTCCACGACCTGATCGCGGAGACCTCCGGCAGCGGGCTGCTGCGCGAGTCGATCATCCGGCTGCACTCCCACCTGCACCTGCACCGGCTGTACTTCCCCTCCGCCGGCACCGGCGACACCGCCGGGGAGCACAAGCGCATCGCGGCCGCCATCGCCAAGGGCGACGCGGACGGCGCCGCCGCGGCCATGCACCACCACCTCACCTCGGCCCGCGACCGCCACCTGCCGGGCTTCGACACGTCCCGCTGACATCGGGCTGTAACGCGCTCCGACGCGACCATCCACATCTGACACCGACCCGCCCCGCAGCAACCGCTGCGGGGCGTCGCCGTGCATGTCCACCTGCGGAAACGCTGCCGCCTGTGGACCGGCGGACCGGGCCGGAGGCGCTGTAACTGCTCTTGCGCCCGCGTTACAGCAGCACTCCATCGCGAGTCGCGAATCTCTTCACGTCGGGCAGGGAGCCCGGCACGGAGCACCGGAAAGTCCTCAGGACCACACCGGGGCACCATCCAGAAGGGATCACGGGGATGACTCGCACCACTCTGCGCCGCTTCACCACCACCATCGCTGCCCTGGCCATCGCGCTGACCGGCGTCGCCGTCAGCCAGGCGCCGGCCCAGGCCGCCCCGACCACCAGCTCCATCGTGTCCATCGCGCAGCGGGAGCTCAACGACGGCTCGCGCAACTACGAGGTCGGCACCAACTGCAGCTACTACGGCGGCCAGATGTTCGGCTGGCCGGCCTGTGGCGGCAAGGCCGGCTGGGGCGGCGGCGGCACCGCGTACGCCTGGTGCGCCGCCTTCGCGAAGTACGTGTGGCGGGAAGGCGGGGTGACCTCGTACCTCGGGGAGATCACCGGGATGGCCCAGTCGTTCAAGACCTACGGCCAGAAGCACGGCACCTGGCACGCCCGCGGCTCGTACGTGCCGCAGCCCGGTGACGCGGTGGTCTTCGACTGGGACCGCAACCCCAGCGACGCGTACCCGATCGACCACGTCGGCATCGTCACCTCCGTGTCGGGCGGCACGCTGTACACCATCGAGGGCAACACCGGCGACGCCGTCATGGCCCGCTCGTACTCCAGCTTCAGCAGCAACCCCGACATCATCGGCTTCACCCGGGCGGTCGGGGTGAGCGGAGGCGTCGACGGCTCGGCCTCGATCTACGGCACGACCGACGACGGGCGGCTCACGTACACGGTGGTCGACGTCGCGACCGGCCAGCGCACCCACGGTGCGAAGGTGTCCACGGCCACCCTCGGCTTCACGCCGAAGGCGATGGCAACGCTGAACTTCAACACGATCCTCATCACCTCCACCGAGGGCCGCCTCTACCGCGTCGACGTCGTGACCAACAACCTCGAGCTGGTGTTCAACACCCCGGTCGACCTCGGCGGCGGCTGGACGCACGACCTGCTGGCCTACGACGGCAACGGCAACCTGTTCGGCATCGCCGACGGCACGCTGCGCCGCTACGACATCACCGCGACCAAGCCGGCCGCCGCGAACATCACCAACAACACGGTCATCGACAACGGCTTCACCCTCAAGACCCTCACCTCCACCGGCGCGGACTGGATTCTCGGCACCACCAGCGGCGGCGCGCTCATCTCCTACCACATCAACGGCGCCGGCGACTGGACCAGCAGCACGCTGCGCTCCTCGACCTGGCAGGTGTTCGACGCGCTGCTCTCCCCCGGCGCCGGGGTGTACTTCGCCCACAAGGACACCGACTCCCTCTTCCGGTACGTCGACACCAACCCCTACGACGGCAGCGGCTCCGACATCAGCGGCGCGACCACGGTCGACGCCTCGGGCTGGACCCAGGTCCTGCTCTCGGCCCAGCCGGACGCACTGTGACCCGCCAGCCGACGCGATAGCAGGAGCCGTGCCGGTCCTCGAACCGAACTGAATCACCGGCTCACCCGCTGACCGCGGCGCTTCACCTCCCCCGGTGAAGCGCCGCGGTCCTTCGTGCTGAGGACTCCGCGCGCCCCCGCCCGTGTCCACTCGGCCGATTCCGGGTGGGCCGTCCGGCTCGATAGTCTGGGCCAGACCTGATCATGGGGGGCCCAGTGGAGTTCAAGCTGCTCGGACCGGTGGAAGTCTGGTCCGGTGGACAGCCCGTGCCACTCGGCGGCGCCAAGCCGAAGGCCCTGCTCGCCGCGCTGGCGCTGGAGCTGTCGCACGTCGTACCGGTCACCCGGCTCATCGACATCGTCTGGGGCGAGGACCCCCCGGACACCGGCCGCGCGCTGATCCAGACGTACGTCAAGAACCTCCGCAAGTCCATGGCCGACGCCGGGATGCCCGAGGTCATCGTCACCGCCCCGCCCGGCTACCTGCTGCGTACGCCGCCCGAGGCGGTCGACGTCAACGTCTTCGGCGCGCTGCTGGATCGGGCCCGCCAGTCCCCGCCCACCGAAGCGATCGAGTTCTACCGGCAGGCCGAGGCGCTGTGGCGCGGCTCGGCGCTGGCGGGCCTGGAGGACACGCCCCTGGTCGGCGAGGCGACCCGGCTCAACGAGCGGCGGCTGGCCGCCATCGAGGAGCGCGTCGCGGCCGAGGTGGCGCTGGGGCGGGCCGACCTCGCCGAGCTGACCGGCCTGGTCGGCCGGCACCCCACCGACGAGCGCTTCCGCGGCCACCTGATGGTCACCCTCTACCGGATGGGCCGCCAGGCGGACGCGCTGGCGTCCTTCCGCGAGTGCCGCGACCTGCTCATCGACGAGCTGGGCGTGGAGCCGGGCGCCGAGCTGAACGCGCTGCACGCGGCCATCCTGCGCGGTGACCTCGCCGCGGCCGCGGAAAGCGCCGCTCCCGCGCGCGTGCCGAGCCAGCTGCCCCCGGTGCCCGCCGACTTCACCGGGCGCGCCCACGAGCTGGACGAGCTGGCCCGGCCCGGGGCGATGGTCCGGGTCATCACCGGCCAGGGCGGCAGCGGCAAGTCGGCCCTGCTGGCCCGGGCCGCCCGCGAGCTGGCCCCGTCCTACCCGGACGGGCAGCTGCACGCCGACCTGCGCGGCATGAGCGACTCCCCCGCCGAGCCGGGTGACATCCTGGCCCGTTTCCTGCGCGCGCTCGGCGTCGCCGACGAGCAGATCCCCGACGACCTGGGCGAGCGCGGCCAGCTCTACCGGTCGGTGGCCGGGCCGCGCCGCCTGCTGATCCTGCTCGACGACGCGCGCAACGCCGCGCAGGTCCGGCCGTTGCTGCCGGGCAGCCCGAACTGCCTGCTGCTGGTGACCTCCCGGGACCGGCTCGGCGGCCTGGAGGGCGCCGCCGTCACGGAGATCGGCACCCTGGACGACGCCGAGGCGATGGACCTGCTGACCCGCATCGTCGGCACGGAGCGGGTCGCCGCCGACACCGCGGCGGCCGGGCGGATCCTCGCCCACTGCGGCAACCTGCCGCTGGCGATCCGGCTGGCCGGGGCGAAGCTGCTGTCGCGGCAGCGCTGGCCGCTGAGCCTGCTCGCCGACCGGCTCGGCGACGAGAGCCGGCGGCTGTCCGAGCTGTCCGCGGGCGACCTGTGCGTGCGGGCGAGCATCGAGCTGAGCCATCAGGGCCTGGACCCGCGGGAGTCGGCGATGCTGGGCCGGCTGGGTTTCCTGGGCCTGCCGGACTTCTCCACCTGGGTGGCGAGCTGGCTGCTGGACGTCCCCAAGGCGTACGCCGACGGCCTGGTCGAGGCGCTCGTCGACGCGCAGCTCGTCGAGTACGTCGGCGTGGACGCCTTCGGCAGCCTGCGCTACCGCATGCACGACCTGGTGCGCCTCTACGCCCGGGAGCGGGCCGAGCGGGACCAGCCGCGCCAGGAGCTGGTCGACGCGGTGGCCCGCACCATCGGCGGCTGGCTGTCGCTGATCGACAACCTGGGTGCCGCCGCCCCGCCCGAGGACGTGAGCTGGCGGTACACGCTCAACGACACGTACCGGCCGTCGGAGCAGATGGCGGCGCGGGCGTCGGCCGACCCGGGCGACTGGTTCGCGGCCGAGCAGCTGTCGCTGACCGCGGGCGTGGAGCGCGCCGCCGCGCTGGGCCTGCACGAGCTGGTCTGCGAGGTCGCCTCGGCCCGCTACGCCGCCGTGACGTCGGGCACCAACCGCTTCGAGGTGAGCAACCGGATCAACCACGCCGCGCTGGACGCGGCGCGGGCCGCGGGCGACGTGCGGCGCGAGGCGGTGATGCTCGCCGAGCACGGCAAGCTGCGCTACTACCAGGACCGGTACGTGGAGGCGCGGCACTACTACACCGAGGCGCTGACGAAGTTCCGCGAGGTCGGCGACCTGCAGGGGGAGGCCGCGACGCTGGCCGGGCTGGGCACCGCCTGCCGCGAGCCGGGGCACCTGGTGGAGGCGCTGCACTTCCTGGAGCAGGCGTGCACGCTGCTGCGCGACCTCGACGACCGGGCCGGGCTGGCGTACGCGCTGCGCATGGCGGGCTCGGTGCACCTGGAGCTGGGCGACTACGAGCGGGCCCGGGCCACCCTGGACGAGTCGCTGCACGCCTACCGCGACACCGGCAACGAGCGGGGCGAGGGCTTCACCCTGCGCACCCTCGGCCTCTACCACCGGGCGCGGGGTGAGTACGCCGAGGCGGTCGACATGTGCGAGCGGGCGGCGCAGGTCTTCCGCAAACTCGGCGACGAGCACATGGAGTCGTACGCCGTGCGCTCGCTGGCCAAGGCGCGGCTGCGCATGGGCGCCTCCACCCAGGTGCTGGAGCAGCTGGAGTGGGCGCTGTCCACGTGCCAGAGCCTCGGCGACCGGTTCGGGCAGGCGGCCGGGCTGCGCGCGCTGGGCGAGGCGCACCTGGAGTTCGGTCACCCCGACCTGGCCGAGAGTTTCCTGCGGGCCGCGTTCGACATCTTCGACTCCGACGACACGGTCCTGTGGGCGGCCCGGGTCCAGCGGGACCTGGCCCGGGTCTACGCCGCACGGGGCGACGAGGCCGCCGCCGCCGAGGCGCGGGAGCAGGCGCTGCGTGTCTTCGCCGACCACGGCGCCCGCGAGCATGCGGAGCTGCTCGCCGGTGGCCGGTAGCGCTGATCTACTCGGCGGCCGTCCCGCGTGCTGAGCCGGTCGGCGGCCGGCCCGCGCATGCGGAGCTGCGGCGGCTGACCAGCGTCGCTACAGAGGATTTCCAGCGCGTGGTTCCACGATGCGTCATGGAGCCGGTCCGCCCTGCGACGGCGCCGGTCATCGCCGCATCGAGAGGCACCGCCATGTCCGAGATCGTCCTGCTGTCCGACCCGGCAGTCGCCGCCGTGCCCGTCACCGAGTGCGGCGAGCCGCTGGTCGACCTGCGTACCGTGCGGGCGCTGCGGATGGACCACCGGCTCGCCGACCCCGCCGGCGCGTACGCGCAGGTCCGCCGTGGGGTCGCCGACCGGCTCGTCAACGCGCAGACCCTGCTGCCGGCCGGGATACGGCTGCTGGTGCTGGAGGGCCACCGGCCGCTCGCCACGCAGCAGCGCCTGTTCGCGGCGGCGGTGGCCCGGCTGCGCGGCGAGCACCCCGACGCGGACGGCGACTGGCTGTCCCTGGGTGACCAGCAGACCGTCGAAGCGGTGGCTGCCCGCCGGGGCGGTGAGCAGCGCGC
>NZ_JBFAOU010000142.1:0-21248 GCF_040675365.1 Catellatospora sp. NPDC049609
CGCAGCGCTCGGTCGAGGTGCTGCGTCGCCAGATCCAGAACTGCTGTCCGCCAGCCCGGATGCCACACGTCCGCCCACCCGGTGATCCAACAGACCGTTGACAAGGTGCCGGTCGGGCGGCACCGCGAAACGTGCGGAGCGCCTGGCGCAAACCCGCGATCCCATACCGTGCCCGCCACCTCTGTGTTCAGGCCGGCGGCAGGTGAGCAGCGGTGACGCCCGCACTTGTCCTGAGTGCTTCCCAACGGCCCGGACACATACCGGGACTTTTCACAAACGCGGGAGCGAGCCCTCAGCGCTGGCCGTGACGGTGTTCGATGACGGCGTCAGGGCCGGGGTAGACCAGTCCTTCGTGGCCGTCGTTGAACCTGACCCGGTACGGCGGCTGCCCGTCGGGGCCCCGGACCTCGATGATCTCGCCGTGACGATCCCGGGCACCCACGGTCTTGCCGTGGATGGTGATCGCATCGCCTGCGGTGGCCTGCATGTCCATCGCCTCCATCACTGCCCACTGGTCGTACCACGCAACACATCGCAGCGCACCGCTCGACCGTTATACATATGTTACGAAATAAGCCGGTATCGCGGTTCGTGCGCCGCGCCGCCGGACGGTCACGCTGCCGCACGGTCGTGCTGCCGAGTCAATCGGTGAGCAGCCAGCTGTGGTAGCCCCAGTGCCCGGCGGGCAGTTGGCAGATGTCGTAGTCGGGATGGGCGGCGCGGTAGGCGGTGCAGTGCGCCAGCTCGATACAGTGGTGGCCGCCGGAGTCCCACTGCAGCCACCAGGCGCCCTCGGCGCCGGTTTCGTGCTTGGCGATGCCGGCCGTGTGCGCGCCGGGATGGCCACGCTGCAGAGCGCACCGCTGCCGCTCGGTCTCGCCGTCGCCGGTGGTTTCGAAGAAGAACAGCAGCTCTGGGTAGGTCAGCCGGGTGCACTCGGTGCAGCGGGCGGCCGGGCGAGGCGCGCCGAACACTCCCACATGATCACCCTAGCGGGATCCTGGGCCGTGCGGGTGTGCGCCGCCGTGGCGGTGCCGTTCCGACCACGGGGGTAATCGGATGTGCACCGCCACGGCCTCCACCCTCCAGCAGAGCCGCGGGCACCCTGGCCGCGTGGGACCAACGGCTGTTGGAAACGGCCAGGCCGAGGCGGGTGTGCACCACGGGGTGCACAGTTCTACCCGGCCCCGTGCTGCCCCGCCAACACCGATTTTCGGGATGCGCACATGGCCGGGGCCGGTCATCTCCCAGTCTGACCGGCCCCGGAGTTCACGGGTCAGTCCGGCTGCGGGAGCAGGCCGGCGCGGGTGAGGTCCTGCTGCAGGTGGTGCAGCACCGCGGTCTCGAAGTCCGTTTCCAGGGGCGTGGCCACGCCCAGGGCACGGCGGGCGTCGGGGACACCGGCGCCGGTGCGGGCCGGGTCAGCGACCGGGCGGCAGGCCGCCGCCAGGAGCCGGTGCAGCCGGTCGACCCGGTCGGGGCCGCGCTGGGCGAACGCGTGCTGGAAGTCCTCGTGATGGGCCAGCGCCAGAGCAGCCAGGGCGGCGATGTGGGCCGCGGCGAGCGTGGTGCCGTCGCGGACGGTGTAGCCGCCGTCGACCGCGCAGGTCAGCACCGCCACGCCCGGCGCGGCGACGTCCACGCCCGGGCCGGTGGGGGTGAACGCCGCAGGGGTCAGCCCGTCGCGGCCGGGCAGTGTGGTGGCCAAGTGTGCAGGGTGGATGCTGCACGGCGGGAACACCCCGGCCCGGCCGAGGGCGCCGACCGCGACGACCTCCGGCAGCCCGGCCGGGACCGCGACCGGACCCGGGGTGTCCCCGGCCGGGGCGACCACGACCACGCCGGCGTTGCGCGCATCCAGGAGCTTGGCCGCCAGCAGCTGCGAGCCTGCGGGCAGGGCCGTGTTGAGCAGCGCGACATCGACGCCGTGGGTGATGCAGTAGTCGATCGCTTTGAGCAGGCTGGCCATGGTGCCGGGCAGCGCCTTGACCGCGTGGATCTCGGCGTCGCATGCCAGGCCGGTGATGCCGCGGTCGTCGTCGGCCGCGGCGATGACCCCGGCGCTCGCGGTGCCGGAACCGAGCGTGTCGACGTCCCAGCCCGCGACGTCGCTGCTCACGTTGACCCCGTGGCTGATCCGTCCGTCGAACTCGGGGTGGTCGGCGGCGATCCCGGAGTCCACGATGGCGATCTTCACGCCGCGGCCACGGTAGTTGGGCGGCAGCTGCCCGATCCGCAGCTCCTGCGCCGCCCAACCGGCCACCGCCCGGCCCGACAGCCCCTCGAAGTCCTGCTCCAGGGAACGCACGGGGACCAGGTTGTCGGCCGAGGCGGATAGCTGTGGGGCGGTGATCAGGCGGCTCCAGTACCCGGAGCGCGGCTGCACCACCAGCACCGACACCGCCTGCGCACATCCGGCCGGCAGTACCAGGACCGCCCGCCCGTCGGAGTCGGTGGTCCCGAAAGCCGGCCATGGGCTGTGCGCGAACACCGCCGCGCCCTCGACCGGCTGGTCGTCGCCGTCACGGACCACGACGCTGACCTCCTGCGCCCCCGCAGCCAGCAGGCCCGGGTCGGCCACCGTCAGCGGCCCCGGCCCGGCGGCGGCCGGGGCCAGCAGCGGCTGGTCCAGCTCCACCTGCCACGTCCCGGAGGCGGCCAGCTCGCCGATGCGCTGCGGCGAGGCCTGCACCACGACCACCGGTGGGCACACGCTGGCCGTCCGCACGTCCGCTGCTGGGGCCAGCGCGTCGGCCACCTGCAGGCCGGAGATCTGCTCGACCTGCCCACACAGCACGTCCACGTCCGCGCCTCCGCGGGAGTAGCCGGGCGCCAGCAGATACCGCACCGCCCACTCACCCACCACCGCGGGACCGCCCTCGTCCCCGCCAGGGCTGAGAGTGAACGGCTGGGTCACCCGCGGCGGCTGATCCGGCCCGGGACCGCCACGGTCGGTTACCGGACCGGGCTTGTCCTGTTGCTCCACCTGCTCCTGGCCGGCCGGCTGCGGCTCGGGTTCGGGCTGCTGCTTGTGCTTGCCGTTGTTCCTACCGGGCGTGCCGGCCATAACGCTCGCTCCTTCTTCCGTTTCATGTGCTGGCAACGGCAATGCCGCAGGCCGGGTGGCGTCCGGCCTGCGGCACCGCCGCCTCAACGGTCGGCTACCAGCCCATGCCCTGCTGCTGGCCGTAGCCCAGCGGCTGCTGCATACCGGCCTGCCCCATCCCGCCCTGCTGCCCGTAGCCTGCCTGGCCGAAGATCTGCTGGTGGGCACCGGCGGTGATCTGCGAGAACGCCTGCGCCACGATCGGCGCGCACCGCCGCGCCGACTCCGTGATCACGTTCGAGAACGCCTGCGGGCTCAGCTGCCCCTGCTGGCACAGGCTCTGCTGTGCAAGAGGGTCGATGCGCAGCTGCTCCAGGACCGTGGCGAGGGATGCCGAAACGACCCGGACGACCGTGTCGGACACGACCTGCGCTGCGATCGGGCTCAGCGACGACAAAGGCTGCTGGCCGCCGCCCCACATTCCCGGCTGCTGACCTGAGGCCTGCAGTTGCCCGCCGTACGGCTGCTGCTGCAACTGCTGGGCACCGTAGGGCTGCTGGGCTTGCAGGCCGCCGAGCTGACCGAACTGCTGGGGCTGACCCCACTGCGGCGGGAACGGCTGCTGACCCAGCTGGCCGAGCTGGCCCTGCAGCTGCGGCTGTGCCATAGCGCTGATCGACATGGAAACCCCCGTCTGTGACACGAGAACAGTCGGCCCGGACCACCCGGACCCGTCACCGCACAAATCGTCACCAATCCGTTTAGTCCGCCGCCGCGAAACCGCCAAAGCACGGACAGTGTTTCGCTGAGAGCAAAACGTAACCGTGATGGACCGCCTGGACACACGCACAGCCTGCACGCCAAGCCCGGGCACGACCGCGATGATGGAACCGGTGACCGCGCCGCCACAGGACGGCGGCGCAGCGACGCCTCGCCCTGCTTCAGGCAGGCACTAGGCAGGGCGAGGCTCCCCCGCCGGTCGGGGGCGCGGGAAGATTGATCAGCGGACCCGGCTGATCAAGTTGGCGAAATCCCCGGCCGTGTGTTCGTCGCCTGTCCTAGCGTGATCACCAGGTGCCTGAGCGGCGACCGGCCCACGAGCCACTACCGGTTGCCGCGCACCAGCCGGGGCGGCGGCGCGGACCCGCCCCGGCGCACATCTGGGACGGCGCCGCGCGAGAATTCATGCAGGGCGTCTACGCCGGTGGGGCCGTAGCCCAACGTGAGAGGCACGCGGTTTAGGTCCGCGCCAGTGCGGGTTCGACTCCCGCCGGCCCCACCGTCGACGACGCTGTTCACCACCAACAATGCGGCAACCGAGGATGGATCCCCTGCGAAGCTGTCCATCGGCTGCCCGGCGTCGATGAAAGGGGCGAGGTCGGCGGCAGGGATAGGACGTGACTCGGGGGCCGGTGCCAGTCGCCGTACGACCTCTTCTTCGTCTGCCGCATGTCGGGCTGTGTTCAGTCCTCTCCGAGCATCAGCGTTCGTGTTTGTGTGAGGTACGCCGACGCTGCCGCGTGCGCGGCGGCGGGATCGCCGGCGGTGATCGCGTCGACCAGTGGAGCCAGCCGTGCCCCGGCGACCTGCGGGTCGGTGAAGGGCGCCTGGAACAGTCCGCGGACCTGCAGGTAGGCGTTGAGCAGTGAGTTGACCAGGAGTCCGTAGACGCGGTTGCCGGAGGCGTCGGCGAGCACTCGGTGGATTTCGCATTCGGCGAGCTGGGCTGCGTCGGCGTCGGCAGCCGTGGTGATGGCGTTGAGCTGGGCGCGTAGCACGTCGGCCTGTTCGAGGGTGCGGTTGGCGGCGGCGTGGGCGGCGACGAGGGCGCCGATGTCGTGGCGTACGTCGAAGATCTCGGCCAGCCAGCGGCCGTCTGCACCCTCACCGGCCGCGTGGGCGAGCAGCATGGGTAGTAGGTCGGGTCCGGCGTGGCGGCGGTAGTCGAGCACGGTGGTGCCGATGCCGTGGCGGGTTTCGACGAGGCCGGCCTGGGCGAGGCGGACGAGGGCGTGTTTGAGCGAGGTGCGGGTGACGCCGTAGGCGGCGGCGAGGTCGCGCTCTGGGGGAAGGAGGCTGCCTGCCGGGTAGCGCTGGGCGAGCATGTCGTCGCGCAGCCGTCCGACGAGGGTGTCGACGAGCGTGTCTCTGGCGATCGGGGCGGCCGTCAAGGGGTACCTCGGCAAGGTGGCGTGACATCGGTGAGCGCAGGGTGTGACTGCCACTGTGTCATCGGCGTTGGTCGAGGGCAACGGCATCTCATGCAGACGATGTCTACGGTTGGTGCCCGACACCACCTGCCGTATTCCGGCAGCAGGTGGCTGTTGTCGCGCGCGACCGGCCGTGGGGTCAGCGTGGTATGGGGATGTCGTGGTGACTGGTTACGCCGAGGTCGGCGAGGCGCTGGAGGACGAAGGTGCTGGCGCGTTCGGCGAGTGCGGCGACGGTGAGGGACGGGTTGACGGTGAGTGCGGCCGGGATGGCCGAGGCGTCGGTGATGTACGGGAGCGACCGGAATACGCCGGAAACCCGCCGTAGATCTTGAGTGCGGCTGATTGTGCTGCTCAGCGATCGGTTGGGAGGCTGAGGATGGCCTTCTCCCGGTCGGCTTGGCTGGGCAGGCTGTAGCGCCTCGTTTGATCAAGGCGCTTGTGGCCCATGAGTTCGGCGACGATGACGATGTCGTGGCCTTCGCGGATGAGCCTGGTGCCGAAGGTGTGGCGCAGGGCGTGGCTGGTGAACTCGTCGCTGATGCGGGCCTCGTCGGCGATCGCGCTGAGGATGTGGTCGGCGCCGCGGGCGCCGAGCCGGCCGCCGCGCTGGTTGAGCAGCAGCGACGAGCTGTCGGCGGAGCCTCTCCACTGAGGCCGCTCGTCATTGATCCACAGCGCGAGGTCGGTGCGTAGCTGGGGGTGCATGGGGATCTCGCGGTAGCCGCCGCCTTTGCCCATCCGCACGACGATCAAGCCCTTGCGGGCGGACAGGCGAATGTCGTCGAGGTCGAGGGCGACGACTTCGCCCAGGCGTAGCCCGGCGTAGAACGGGATGAGGGCAAGGACCCGGTCGCGGGGGTTGAGCCAGCGTTCGACGGTGCGCAGCCAGCGGGTGACGTCGCGGGCGTCGAGGGCGCGGGGTGCGACTTGGGGCAGGTCGAGGCGGCGTACGTCGGGTGCGCCGAAGCCGCGGCGGGTGTAGAAGTCGGCGATCGCGGCGAGGATGACGTTGATGGTGGACGGTTTGCGACCGGCGACGGTTTGCAGCCAGGTGCGGTAGTCGCGGGCGGCGCCGTCGCGGGCGGCCGGGCTGGTGAGGGGGTCGCCGTCGGTGTCGGCGGTGTCGAGCCAGATCAGGTAGCCGCGTACGCGGGAGGCGTAGGCGCGGCGGGTGTCGTCGTCGAGCATCGTCGCGGTGGAAAGTGCCGCGACGTACGCGGCGTGAACGTCGGCGTACCGATCCGGCAGAGGCGCGGGTTGGCGTCCCCTGCGCCGGGGTGCGGCGGGCGGCTCCGATTTATCTGAAGTTGATTCCGGGTTCTGCGGACCCGCCTGGATCGCTTTATCTGAAGTCACGCCGGGATTCTACTTCAGATAAACGGGTTTATCTGAAGTAGACAGGGTCACGTCACCGAGAATTGACGGGAGTGCGAGACCGGAGACGCTCACCGGACACATTCGCCAGTTGGCGCACATGAGTCCCGGTCGCTGGCGGTCCCCCACCGGACTACCTCGGCAAGAACATCCTTGGCTCCAGTCTCAGCGCGAATCTTCCTCAACACCGGGGTTCTCCTGCGCTGCCGATGGGCTGAGCCAGAATGTACCGCGGGCCTGGGAGGTCCCGTTGACGAGGATTTCGATCTCGTGCATGCCGGGGTAAAGCTTGCGGGTCGTCATGCCAGAGCGGAGCAGGTGGCGTTTGGTGATGGTCGTGGTCACCCCGGCGGGCAGGGTGAGCCGACGCAGCTTGTAGACCTTGCGACCGGTCAGCCTTCCTGATGGCCCTTGGAAGTGGAGCGCGTAGTCCACGACGGCCTCGGTGTCCCGCCTGGCGTCGAGGTCGAGTGAGAACTCGAGTTCTGCATCGAGCTCGACCCGGCTCGGCATCGACAGCCTGGTGACCACATCGGGCTGGCCAGCGGGGATGCCCAGGATCGCGAGACTTCCGGAGTGCCCGGCTTTCACGAGCGACCTGGTGGCGTGACGGACGATGAAGTCCATCTCGCGCGGCGTCTGCCGGCCGGTGCGCCTCCATCGCTGGAGGGTTTCGACCACGATGTCTGGGTCGGTCTTCGCGATGTCGTTGAGGTGGTTGGCCACCGACCGCGTGACGAAACGGGTCTGGTCGGCAAAGAGCTGATCCAGGATCGGCAGCGCGGCCGTGACTGGAACCGACAGTCGTCGCGACCAGGGAAGTCGGGGGCGGGTGCCTTCACTGCAGAGCCGGCGGACGTGGTAATGCTGGTCCGTCGTCCACTCCATGAGCGTACCCAGCGTATGGTCCGGATGGGCGCCGATGAAGGTGCGGATCGCGTCCTCGGCCGAGAACCGTGTGGTGGTCTCCTTCAGCGCGGCGAGCGAGAAATCAAGATCGTCGGGAGTGCAGCCGCGCCGAGCAACGTACTCGGAGTAGGGGGCGTAGATGAAATCACCGAAGTCGCCGTCGGAAAGGGCTGGGTCGCAGGGAGCGGGCAGCGAACGCAGCAGCACGTCCACCGCCCGCCGGTAGCCCTCAGGCAGGCGCCTCTCAAGGCACAGCGCGATCCAGGCGATCCGCTGCTTCAACTCGAACTCACCGAGTCGGCCCATGACCTCGTCTACGAACGGCTGGCGTCGGAACGCCGGGCACACGCGCTCGATCCGGGTCGCGACGAAAGTGACCTTGTCCCGGTTGAACAGCTGATCCTTGAGAGGCACCCGCCCGGAAGTCATCGCTCGTAGGTCTTCAGCATCTCGTACACACTGTGCGTACCGTCTTCGTCCATGATGGCGAAGAACGCGGCGCAGACCTCACTGCTCTGCTCGGCTTCGATGACCCGGTCGATCGCGGCGGCGTCGGCGAAGAAGACGATGTCGGCGTAGCCGCCGTTGCCGTCCTTGACGAGGATGCGCTTGAGGATGCCCTCCTGCTTGCGGACGAACTGCTCCTCGAAGTCGTCCGAGGTCTTCACCAGGGCATCTTCGGAGATGCCCTCCTTGAGCCGGAATGGTGCCAGTGCGATGTGCATTTCGCTCCTTTCGTGCGATCACGCAGACACTATTGGCTAACACGACAGCTACTGTCATATTTGTGTCATGGCTGAAGATCCCGTCGTGCGCAGCCGGGTGCTGCGGCTCGACGCGCTCAAGGTGCTGCTGGCCGACCGTGACGCCACCACAGCCGGCGACCTTGCCGCCGAGCTCGGTGTAAGCGTGCGGACCGTTCAACGCGATCTTGCCGCACTACGCGAGCTCGGCATGCCGGTCGAAAGCGACCGGGGCCGCGGAGGCGGCGTCAGACTGGAGCGCGGCTGGTCACTCGGCAGAGTCCACCTAAACGAGTCCGAGGCCCTGGGCCTGCTCCTGAGCCTCACCATCGCCGAAAAGATCGGGTCCCCCCTGCTGCTGGGCGACCTGCGGTCGATCACCCGCAAGGTGAGTGCCGCGTTCGCGCCCGCCCAGGCACGCCGCATTCGCGCACTACGCGGCCGAGTCCTCGTGGGCCAGCCGGCCTCCGGCCGCGTCGTTACGAGTTACACGCCACCACAAGCACCTGTGACACAGGCGCTGCTCGACTCGTTCCTCTACCAGCGCGTCGCAGCGATCCGATACGAAGACCAGACCGGGACAGTCACCGAGCGCGAGATCGAGACCCAGTATTTGTACTACAACGTGCCCGTCTGGTACGCGCTCGCTTGGGACCGGCTACGCGATGATATCCGGTTCTTTCGTATTGACCGCATCAACCGCATCGAGCCCCTGGCAAACGGGTTCGGCCTTCGTCGCGCCGACATGTTCCTCGCTGCCGGTGAGCCCGAAGCGCGCCCTATGTAGCATGATCCAACTCGCAGTCGGCCAAGGTACGCCGGAAATCGGCAATAGGACGATCTTGGCTCGTGCCCTGCTGGGCGGGCGGAAACGGGGGACCTGCCTGCCCCCGTAGGTCACGGGCTCGCGCGGATGCCCTGCACCGGGGTGACGTCGAGGGTCACCAGGGTGCCCTCCGGCGGTGGGGTGAGGTCGAGTATCCAATCCCCGAACCTGCGGATCTTGCTGGTGATGTAGGGGGTGATAGTGGCCAGGTCTTCCCAGCTCACCGGGTATCCGGCGGCGAACAGCTCGTTCGCGGCGACCATGATGTCCAGGGCGGTGGAGTAGATCGCGCAGTTGGCCATCAGCTCGTTGAACTTGACGATCATCTCCTGGTGCACCGGGTCGTTGTGCGCGAGGACCTCCCTGCCGAACGACAGCCAGTTCGCGAACCCGTGGAACGCCTCGACCCGGTTGGTGACCGTGGTGATGCTGTCGCGCAGCTCCGGCTCGGACAGGTAGCGCAGCAGCACGATCGTGCGGACCGCGCGGCCGACCTCGCGCAAAGCGCGGTAGATGCGGTTCTTCTTCGACTCGTTGCCCAGGCGGCGCAGCAGGGTGACCGAGGAGATCCGCCCGGCGCGTACCGAAACCGCGACGCGCATCAGGTCGTCCCAGTGGGTTTCGATCAGCTGCCAGTCGACCGCCTCCGCGCTGAACAGGGAGTCGATGTGCTCGTACCGGGCGGCTCGGTCCGGCCGGTAGAAGATCAGGTCCTGCCAGTTGCGGATGCGCGGCAGTAGCTCGAACCCCAACAGGTGCGCCAGGCCGAAGACCGGCAACGACTGACCTTGCGTGTCCGCATGTATTTCGGAGGGTTGCAGGTCGCTCTTGTTGCGCAGCAGCCCATCGAGGATGTAGACGGCCTCCCACACCCCGCACGGGATGAAGTGCGAGAACAGCGCGATGTAGGTGTCGGAGATGTAGCGGTACGCCAGACCGCCGTACCCGCCGTAGCGGATGTGGGACTCCGCGAGGAGGTTGTCAGCCCACGTGTCGAGCTGCGTGCCGTCGGTGCCCGCCCGCGTCCCGTCCCCGTACAGGCGGCTGAGGTCCAGGTCGGCGTAGGCGTTGATGACGTCCACCGACCCTTTGTGGATCTTGTTGGCGTCGGCGTGTTTGGTCGCCTGGTGCAGCTTGTGCACGCTCACCTGATCGCGCATATGCCGGGCCACTTGCGCTGGGCCGAGGTTCGCCCCGTAGGTGAAGGTGAGCAGCACATACCGGCCCAGGGCGTCGCGGATCTTCGGATCGGACCCCGACGGCGGCCCGAAGTGGCGGTGCCAGCCGGTCAGGTACGCGGCACGGGTCAGGATCTCCAGGATGCCGCGCTCGGGCAGCCGGTCGTGGATCGCCTGCTCCAGGTCGAGAGCGGACTGGCGGCGCTCCTTGCCCTGGCGGGGCTTGAGCACCGGCCGCCCGCCGGCGATCCGCAGATCCGTGCTCGCTGGGAACCCGGCGTCAACCCCGGCCGCGGCCTGCTCCAACTGCGCCCGCAGCGCCGCCACCGCTCCGGCAGCGTCGGCCGGCAAGCCCGCCTCGCGGCAGTACGCGGCGACCAAGGGCCCGCACTCCTCCGGCGGCAGCAACTGCTGCATGAAGTTCGCGTACGCCTCCGACCCGGTCACCGCGATGTCCCCGGTACGCAGCTCACTGGCAAGGTAAGAGAACACGCACGCCTCGAAATGGCGGCGGATCACCCGGCCACGCCGACGCGGATCGACCACGATCTTGCGCCAGTTCTCGCTCGCGAACGACAGGTCCAGCTCGACCGGCCGACCGGCCTTCTCCCCGACGGTGATGTTCAAGTGCTCGTGCGTGCGCTTGCGCTGGGTACGCAGGAACCCCACCGCCTTGAGCACTCGGTCGTCGGCCGAGGCGGCCTCGAATTCCAGGACGTCGAGCATGTCGAACAGTCCCGCGCGGCTACCGCGGTAGAACTTCTCCACGAACGGCAGATAGTTGTTGCCCTGGTACGCCGACAC
Source organism: Catellatospora sp. NPDC049609 (assembly GCF_040675365.1). Taxonomy (NCBI): domain Bacteria; kingdom Bacillati; phylum Actinomycetota; class Actinomycetes; order Micromonosporales; family Micromonosporaceae; genus Catellatospora; species Catellatospora sp. NPDC049609. The sequence continues at coordinate 11,094 of NZ_JBFAOU010000142.1, forward strand.
CACCTCATGCGCCTCGGACAAGGCGTTCACCCCGCCCGAGAGCTCCAGCGTGGCCAGCACCAGCCGCCCCGCCTTGACGAACACGGCGTCTGGCCCATCGGGCTCCTGCACCAGTGGCGCGGGCTCGTCGGCACCGCTGTCGGCCTCGGTTGCCTCGCCCGAAGGTGTCAGGGCCTCGCGGACCACGGCCAGGACTTCGCCGAACGTGCCGAGTAGCCGCTCGGACTCCGTCCGGCTGGCCTCCCGCAGCCCCTCCAGATGCTCGCGCGCCTTCTTGTGGATCGCCGCGATCCGCTTGCACAACATGGTGGCGATCTCATCGCAGGTGCTGACCTTCGCCACGTGGAACAGGCACGCAACGAGCGTCTGACGCTTCGCGGTGCCATACTTGCGCAGGTCGGAGATGTCGGTGCGCTGCGCCTCCCCGGCGAAATGCGCGATCTTCGCAGGCGGAACGCCCTCCAGCCAGAACGCGGTCGGCCCGATCGCCTCCAGGCTCGCCAGGTGCCGCACCCGGTCCCGCAGCCCGGTCGCCGTGGCCGCCCCGGCAACCGCCTTCGCCTCATCGAACCGGCTGCGCCCGCGGACCGGGTCCACCTGCAGCGACGCGTCCAGTTCCAAGGCGTCGGTGCCGCTCATCCGGGCGGCGATCCCCGCGAACAGGGCCTTGTTCACCTCCGTGCGGATCTCGGCGGTCATCTCGTCGAGAGTCGAGTAGCCGGGCAGTTCCAGCCGAGCCCGGATCAGCTCCTCCAACGCGACGTTGATCAGATCGGGGGGCTGATCCTTGGTCATCACCGCCTCCCGGATCACCCGCTCCGCAAGGGCCCGCGCCGCCGACGGATCGTAGGTCACCCCCAGCCGGTCCCGGACCCAGTCGCGGTGCCGCTCGGCAGTCCGGTCCGAATCATGCACCGGCTCGATCTCGGGCTTGAGCTCCAGATGCCGCCGGATGTGATCGACGATGGGCAGCGGCACCTCGAACAGGTCCGGGAAGCAGCCCAGCCTCCCGTACGCCTTCAACCACACCACGAGCGCGAACAGATGCTGATCCGAGCGGGTCTTCGCCCGCGCCCACGCGATCTCAGGCAGCGTCGGCGTGAAGGTCTCCCGCAACTCTTTCGGAGAAACGACCCTCTTGAACTGCGGATACGCAGTTCGGTCGATCGCCGTCACGGGATACCGTCCACTCCGAGTTCAACCGGACCAACACCCCCGTGCCGAGCGCAACTCTATCGAACCAGGCAAATCCCGTGGGGGTCCTCCCGAACAGCGGGCAACCTCGGCCCAAGATCTACGGCGGGTTTCCGGCGTATTCCGGTCGCCCCCGAAGCAGCTTCAGATAATTCGGGGCGTCAAGATCTACTGCCGATTTCCGGCGTACTCCGGTCGCCCCGTAGTTTCTTCTTCAGGTTCAGGTCGTGAAGTCGGTGGGCACCTTGTGTTGCGGTTTGGCCAGCCACAGGTAGGCGGCGCCTGCGGCGACGGCCAGGGAGATGACCAGCGGCGCGGCCCAGATCTGGTACCAGGGTGCGCCGGTGGGCGCGAGCTCGGGCCGAGGCCAGGCGATATTGACGAGCTCGAAGGTCAGCCAGACGACCGCGAGTGCGTTTATCATGATCTTTGCTGGGCTTCTCCTCAGAAGGGGTCCGGATGCGTCCTTGCCGCGGATTCGTGTGGTGAGGGCGGACCAGGCGATAAGTAAGAAGACCACATATATCATCGCCGTGCCGAAGGTGATGATGCTGCCTATCGCGGCGCTGTTGAGGGCGAGCAGCAGGCCGGCGCAGCCGACCACCGTGACGACTATGAGGGCGGCGCCCGGGCTTTGGCGCGCGTTCACGCGCTTGAGGTAGGCCGAGCCGGGCAGGACGTCGTCTCGGGCGATGGAGAATATGGTGCGGGCGGTCAGCGCTTGGGCAGCCAGGCCGCAGGCGAAGAACGCGACCAGGACGACGACGTCGAAGGGTTTGCCCGCCCGTGGGCCGAGGGCTGTGGTGACGGCGGTGGCGACGGGATCGGTGTCGTCGCCGCTGGTGATGTCCGCGGGTGCCGGGTGGGCGAGCAGGATAGCGACCGCGCTGAGGATGACGACGGTTCCGGCGCTGAGCAGGGTCCACCACAATGCTCGTGGCACGTTGCGGCTGGCTGCTCGGGTTTCCTCGGATACGCCGACGCAGGCGTCAAAGCCGATGAACACCCATCCGGCCACGGCCAGGGCGGCAAGAAATTCTGTCCCCTGCGCTGCGTGACTTTCGTTCTTGACGGTTTCCAGCAGGGAAGGGCTCTGGTTGCGAAAGGCCACCAGCAGCGCGATGCCGACGCCGATGGTCGCGATGATTTCTGCGGCGACACCGAATTTGAGCACGCGGTGTGTGGTTGCGATACCGCGCAGGTTGATGGCCGAACATGCGCAGATGAACAGTGCCGCGGCGGCGACCAGGCGCCCGGGTGTCGGCTGCACGCCGAGCAGGTCCAGTGCCCACGGCGCGGCCAGGTACGCGATCGTCGTGTTCGCGACCAGGTATGCGCATACGGCGAACCAGCCGGTCAGCCACGCGTAGGAGGGCCCGGCCAGGCGTCTGGTCCACTGGTAGGCGCCGCCGGCGAGCGGAAACAGTGCCGCGAGTTCGGCGTAGACGGCCAGCAGCAGGCATTGGCCCAGCAGGCTGATCGGAAGCGTCCACACCCACCCGGGCCCGGCCAGTATGGTGCCCACCTGCAGCACCGCGTACAGGGCGACCACCGGGGATATTGTGGCGAGCCCGACGATGATGTTGTCGACTACGCCCAGCATCCGGCGCAGCTCCTGGGCGTAGCCGAGCTGACGCAGGCGCGCCTCGTCCTCGTCAGGGATCATGCAGTTTCGTCCTCATCCACGAGCATTTATGCGGGCTGGCCGGCGAGCGACGTGGCTAGTTGTGCCCGGCGGGTGATACCGAGCTTGCGGTAGGCGCTGCCGAGATGGACCTCGACGGTCTTGACCGTGACGAACAGCTGCTGGGCGATGTCGCGGTTGCTGTGGCCCTGGGCGGCCAGCTCCACGACACGCTGTTCGCTGGGGGTGAGCGCCGCAGGGCCGGTCAGCTCGGTGCGGCGAGGGCGAGCCCCGGTGACGATCAGTTCACGGCGGGCGTGTTCGACCACGGGTATGGCGCCGCACTGGGTGGCCAGGTCCAAACCCTGGGCGAGATACGGGCGGGCGGCGGTGGCGTGGCCGGCGCGGCGGGTGGCGGCGCCCAGATCGACGAGGGCCTTGGCGTACTCGAGCCGCGCGGGCGACGACGCCAGCGTCTCCACCGCCTCGTGCAGCAGGGCCAGCCCTTCGCGGCCGCCGATGACCAGCCCGGCGACACGCAGCGCCCGGCCCAGCGCGCGGGGTGCACCCCAGGCACGGGCCAGCTCCAGCTCCTCACTGGCATACCGCCGTGCCTCGTCATGGCGACCCAGCGCGTGCATGCACTCGGCCGCGCCGGAACGCCAAGCGCAAAACGCCGGGTTACGCCCACCGGTTAACCCGAAGCGCTCACCCGCCTCGATCATGCCCGCCAGGGCCAGCTCGTAGTCGTGGCGGGCCAGCAGCAAGCGCGCCCTGGCCTCGTGCAACAAGAACCAATGACCGCATCGGGTGGGACGGCTCAGATCGACGCCCTCCAGCGCTTCGCCGGCCTCGGTCAGACATCCCTGCTCTAGGAGCGCGTTGACGCGCACCGACCTCACATAGGGCACGTTGATGGGGTAGAACCCCTTTTCGATTATTCTGACGGCCTCGTGGGAATCAGCTGTCGCCTCTGCCAGCGCCCCCTGCCACAGCCACTGCATGCCGCGGTAGCTTAACGCAGCCTCCATATCGGGGATCGACCCATATTTGGTGGCTTCCCTCATGTGGCGATCGAGTAACGGCAGGCTGGCGCTGTGGTCTGTTGCCGCCAACGCGAAGATTCCGCAGCAGTACGCGCTGATCCTGGTCGGGGAAAAAATCGTCCGCATCCCTCGCATGTATAACTCTTCGCCGCTGAGTGCGCCAAGTGCCCGTCGGGTAACGTCGCTGGCGCCGGCAAGCGCAAATGCCTGGCGCAAAGCGATCAGGCAATCAATGGTGCGGCCGACCGGAGTCTGGTTCGGTGGTGCGGCCTTCAGCTCGTCTAGCCGGTGTTGCATGAGATCCAGCGCCATCGGATCGTCGAGAGCCATGTCCAGCAGCCCAGCTTCGAGTTCCTGCCGCAGGTCCGACGGTTGTGAGCTGAGAGCCTCCAGAGAGGTCTGATAGATGTCCAGTGCTTCATCATTTCGTTCCTCATAGAACAATGCAGCTCCCAAGATCGCGGCTACCTTGGCCCGACTGACACTGTTATCGGCTTGCGCGTAGGCCCTCTTGAGATAGCTGATCGATAGTTCGGTGCTGGTGAATTGCGCGACTTCTCCCAGGCTCACCAACGTTTCAAATTGGGCCTGAGCATCGAGCGGTTCCTCTAGCATCCGCTTGAGATAAGCTACAGCGCTGTCTGGGGAGGCCCGGGTCATGGCCAGCGTCGCCGCGTCGAACAGTGCGGTGCGGGCCCAGTCTTCACCTGCCGGTGGTACGCGTAGCAGGTGCGCGGCGATCTGTTCGGCGTCGGCCTTCTGACTGGCGCGGAGTTCAGCTGCCTGCCTATGCGCCCTGGCCTGGTGCACCGGATCGATGGTGTCGTAAACCGTTGAGCGCAGCAGCGGGCTCACAAACTGGATCTCGCCTGCTGACTTCGGCTCAGTCACCGCGATGATATCGAGCCGTTCCAGCTCGTTCATGCCCGCCAGCGCGACGTCAATGCTGATGTCGGCCAGCGTTGCCGCTTCGGTCAGGAGGCCCTGTTCGCCCAGGACCGTCAGGGCGTGGGCCAGGGCGAGGTGCTGGGGGTCCAGCGTGGCCAGCCGGGCGCCGACCCAGCCCGACACCGCGCGCGAGCCGATCTTGCACACCAGCGGCACGCTGTCCGCCACCGGCGCTACCTTGTCCTCGGCGAGGGTGTGTAGCAGCTCGCGCAGCAGCAGCGGATTACCGCTAGTGGCCTTCGCGCACGCGTCGACGAACCCTTGTTCGGCCGTCTCGCCCAGCCTGGCGCGTACCAGCTGCCCGACCGCGTCCGCGCCCAGCGGTCCGGGTCGCAGCACCACACACGCCGGGTCCGCGGCGAGCTGGGCCAGCTGCTGTGCGGGCGCTCCCGGCTCGTAAAGGCGCGTCGTGGCGACGACCAGCAGTCCCAGCTCCGAAAGCCGCGGCTGTAGAAATGACAGATAACGCAGCGAGGGTATATCCGCCCAGTGCAGGTCATCGGCCAGGAGCGCCAGCGGCTTGTCCTGGCACAGGTTGGCCGTCAGCCAGAATAGCCCGTGCAGCAGCGCGAACTCACCCGGCGGCGGACCCTCGGACACCTCGCCCGCGCCCAACACCGTGGCGGCCACACCCGCCGCCCCCGACAGCAACCTGGCCCGGGCCGGCGCGTCCACCCTCGCCAGCACCGGCTCGAACAGCTGTCGCACCACCCCGAACGCGAACTCCCGCTCAAGATCCACCGCCCGGGCGGTCAGCACCCGAAGATCCGCCTGGCGGCACGCGCCCCGGGCGAACCCCAACAGCGCCGACTTGCCCATCCCCGCCGGTGCCTCGACCAGCACAAACCCGCCCGCTCCCGACCGGCAACCGTCCACCGCGTCCTCGAGCACCTGCTGCTCACGGCCCCGACCCAGCAGCACCACACCCATTCACCAATTATGCACGATTCTGCTATTACGTCCCTTTGCCGACCGACCCCACGCATCCGATGACCTACTGGCGGACGCCCTTATTCCTACAGTCCCGCCTTAGGGGTTGCCCTGATGCGCCGCCTGGGGCCCGGACGGATGGTGGATGTGTACGAATCGGGCAATCCGGCAGCTTGAGGAGCGGGCCATGACCACGCAGACCACCACCGTCGCTGTCACCGGTATGGGTGTGACGGCTGGCGTGCCCGCAACGGTCGTGTCGACGCTGGCCGCCGACGACGTGTGTGACCGTTGCGGGTCGCGCGCCTATCTGCTGGTGCTGTTCGACGACGGCGGCCAATTGACGTTCTGCGGCCACCACGGTCGCGCCTATCGCGACGCGCTGGTCGAGTCGGCGCTGGTCGTGCATGACGAGACCGACCGGCTGCGGCAGGAGGCCCGGCGATGAACACCGCGCTGCGCAGTCTGCTGACCACCGGCTTGGCCCTGGCCTGCTCGGCAGGATGGGCCGGCAGCCTGATGCGCCGGCACCGCCTACGGGAGCGGTGGGACGTCGAGATGGCCGACGCGCGCCGCGCCGCGACGACCGACCCGCTGACCGGTCTACCCAACCGGACCGCACTCACCACCGAGCTGGACATGCTCACCTGCGACAGCGGGTGGTCGCTGGCCCTGGTCGACGTCGACCACTTCAAGTCGGTCAACGACACCCTCGGCCACGGCGTCGGCGACCAGGTGCTGACCACCACCGCCCGGCGGCTGTGTGACAGCCTCCCCGGCGCGGTGGTGGCGCGGCTGGGCGGCGACGAGTTCGCGATCATCCTGCCGGTCGAGCCCGAACAGGCGGTGGCGCGGCTGGAGCAGGCCGCGGCCGCGGTAGGCCGGCCCCAGCCGGCACCCGGCCTGGCGCTACGGGTCGGGCTGAGCGTGGGCGTGGCCGCCTACTACACCCCCGGCCTTCCTATCGCCGACCTGATACGCCGCGCCGACACCGCCCTATACCAGGCGAAAGAGACCCGCGGCCGGATCGTGGCGTGGACGCCGCAGGCCACACCGCCGGCGTCGTGGGCGCACGAACGCCGGCAGGCGCGCGGCGGCGGGCCGCAGCGCTACAACACCAGCACCGACAGCATCGACTGTCCCCGTCCCCAAGTCGGCGTTTGCTAGTCCGACAACGCAGTCGACCCGGTAGACGCCCGCCCCGGCGCGCCCTCTCGCGCCGGGGCTTCCAACACCTACAAGGCGGGTCCGATTCGCGCGCTCGTTCTGCGCTGGAGAAACCCGATGGGCATCTCACAGACGAAATCACGGCGGAAGGGGAAAGCGGCTGAAGCCAGTCGCGCGGCCGCCTAGGCAATAACTGGAGAATCATGACAGCAACTCCTGATAGGACCATCGGACAGCGCTTCGCTGATTGTGATGAGGGGGCCCTGGCCGAGATTCATGCCTCGCACAGCGGTCGCATGGCCGCGGTGGCGTACCGCATTCTCGGTGACCGCGATCTGGCCGCGGACGCCGTGCAGCTGGCGTTCATAAAGGCGTGGCATGCCGCCGCCACCTTCGACCCGGCGCGGGAAATCGAACCTTGGCTGTTCGCCATCACGCGGCGGGCCGCGATCGACACCTATCGCCACCATCGCTCGCGAAGCGAGTGCTCCACGGTCGACTTCAGCCACATCGATCAGGCCCACCCGACGGTCGCAGGAGCGGATGAGGTCACAATCCAGAGGTGGTTGTTGAGTCAGGTCCGGGCAGCCATTGCAACGCTCTCCCCGCCCGACCGTGCAGTCGTCACGCTGGCATATCTTCACGAGCTCAGCCACCAGGAGATAGCCGGTCAGCTAAATATTCCGATCGGCACCGTGAAATCCAGGATCTTTCGGGCTCAGAAGAGGTTGGCCGCGAAGCTCACTCGGGAGTTACACCCTTATTCCTGCGAGTGTGGCGGTCCCCATTCGTTCGAGTTCGCGTCGTGAGGCGACGCCCACGGCCCCGGCGTTGTTTCGTTCTGTCCAGTTCGGTGATGGTTTGTTAGCCCTGATTCTTCGCCGGGTTGATCTCGGTTGCCGGCCCGCTCGGCGTGTATTGGCGTTTGTGGATGGGGTTGGTGTTCGGGCAGGTCGTGGGGCCGGCTGTCGCGCCGGTGGCGTGGTCTCCTTCGAGCTGGACGACGCCCGCCAGGCAGCGCGCACCGACCCGCTCACCGGGCTGCCCAACCGCGCAGCGCTGGCCGCACGCCTGGCCGAGGTGTCCGGCACCGCTGGCTGGTCCCATGATCGACCTGGACCACTTCAAGACTGTCAACGACGCCCTCGGCCACGACACCGGCGACCGCGTCCTGGCCACCACCGCCCACCGCCTCGCGGACGCCCTGCCCGGCGCGATGCTTGCCCGCCTTGGCGGCGACGAGTTCGCGGCGATCCTGCCCGTCGGCCCCAGCCAGGCCCTGCACCTTCTGCAGCACGCCGTCGCCGCGGTCGCCCGCCCGCAGCAGGCCCGCGGGCTCGACCTGACCGTCGGCGCCAGCGCCGGCGTCACCGCCGCCGAGCCCGGCCTACCCGCGGCCGAGGTGATGCGCCGCGCCGACACCGCCCTCTACCAAGCCAAGAAGACCCGCGGCCGGGCAGCGGCCTGGACTCCCGGCATCGCAGCGCCGATCCCGCAGCCCACGAACGCCGCCAGACCCGTCCCGCCCCGCCCCAGGCGCCCGTACCCGTCAACGCCTGACACCCCCGGGCACCCGTCCCGGGACACCACGGTCCGGTCCCTCTTCCTGAACCGGCCGGTCCCGGGAACCACGGGGCCGGTACGGCGTCACGCCGGCGCCGTGCCGGCCCGGCTACGCGGGGATCTTCAGGCCGAGCCCGCAGTCGGCGGGGCGGCATGCTGACGCGGGAAACCTGACAAGACTCTCACACAGCGTTACGCTCTGCTGTCTGCCCGTATCGATACGGCGCTGATCCAGAAAGAGGGGCTGCTGATGAGTAGAAGTAGTGCTGTCGACTATGACGCGCCGCGCCGCCCGGCGGTCGCTCCGGAGGACGACAGCCTGGAGGAACTCCAGGCCCGCCGGAGCGTGAAGGCGCCGACTGTTGATGACGGTGAGGACTCTGAAGGTTTCGAGCTGCCGGACCTGGGTCCGGTGGAGGAGGAGCTGACCGTCGCTGTGATACCGATGCAGGCCGACGAGTTCCGCTGCGGCCGCTGCTTCCTGGTGCACCACCGCAGCCAGCTCGCCGGGCATGGCCCTCGCGGGGATATTTGCCGCGAATGCTCCTGATGATCCCGATAACACGCTAAGCGGATGGCGCCGGGGCGCGCCTACATGGCTGGTCTGCTTGACCTGCGCCTCAGCTCGGCGGTGGGTGGCTCTACGCTGAATCTTGACTCCACTGCCGGGGTGTGTGTCTGCCTAGGGAAGGGGCCGGCGATGCTGGCCGAAGACCCGCCGGACGCGTCCACGAACGCAGAGTTTGATGCGTTGATCGCCGATCGGGCAGTTCATCCGGTCTTCCAGCCGATCGTGGCGCTGCACGATGGCCGGGTGGTCGGGTACGAGGCGTTGGCCCGGGGCCCGGCTGGCAGCGTGTTCCGCAGCCCGCAGGCGCTGTTCGCGCATGCGGCCCGGGCGGGGCGGCTGGCCGAACTGGACTGGATCTGCCGAGCCGCTGCCTGCCGTGACGCGCTCATCGCGGGGCTGGCGTGGCAGCTGCCGCTATTCGTCAACGTGGAGCCGGCCACACTGCGCGTACCACCCCCACCCGCTGTCATGGACATCCTGCGCGCCGCCGCGAACCGGCTGCAGATCGTCATCGAGATCACCGAACGGTCCATCAGCGGCGACCCCGCTATCCTGCTGGCCGCGGTCGCGTGGCTGCGCGGTCACGGCATGCGCGTCGCCCTAGACGATGTCGGCGCCGATCCGGCCAGCCTGGCCATGATGCCGCTGATCAACCCGGATGTGATCAAACTCGATAGCAGCGTCGTCCACACTCCCGACCGCTGGCCGGTGGCCGACGTGATCAACGCGGTATGGGCGCAGGTCGCCCGCACCGGCGCGGTCATCCTCGCCGAGGGCATCGAAACGCCACACCACCTCACCACCGCACAGGCGATGGGAGCCAGTCTCGGCCAGGGCTGGCTGTTCGGCCACCCCGGGCCCCTGCCAGGACAGCTCACCCCGCCCGGCAGCACGCCGCCCCGGACCACCGACCCCGCCACAGCGGCCAGCGCGGCACGGCCACGGTGACCAGGACGGCCTTCTGCCCAAGGTCATAGGTAGGGCCGCGACTGTGTAAGTTGCCCACGTGGCGAAGACAGTGAGGTCATTTCATCCTGATTGGCGTCGATGTCGAGTGGTGTAGGGCCAGGATCGCTCGCGCGATGGTGCCGGTCTTGCTGACGGTGCAGCGG
>NZ_JBFAOU010000143.1:0-21135 GCF_040675365.1 Catellatospora sp. NPDC049609
CGGGCGCCCCCCCGGCGCCCCCTTCTGTTGCGGGTACCGGGTTGCGAACCGGTCGGGGGGTCCCCTGTACGGGGGCTACCCCGCGTGGTCTACCCCGGACCGTCCGGGTACGACCACGGGTGGACGCGAGCCGCGAGACCTGCGCGGAAAGACGACAGGCGAACTCATCGACCTGGGGTGATGCCGGGGCTACTCTGCTGGCACCTTCGACCTCCCCAGGAGCCGATCATGTGCGTGGGAACCGCCGTCCGTGCCGACATCCGGGTGTCCGTCCAGGACAGATCGGCCCCCGACCGGGTATCCGGCCACCTGGCGACCGGCATCCTCGTCGACGCCGACGTGGTGCTGGTGCCCAACCCACCGCGCGAGCTGCTGGAACCCGGTCGTGACCTGGAGCTCGTGGTGTTCCCCGTCGCGCTGGACCCGCACTCCCCCGTCGACGTGCTGGACGGCTGGAAGTGGAGCCGCTTCGCGCTGCGCGGGGCGGAGCGACCCACCGCCGCCCTCGCCAAGCTGCACCACCACGCGACGTACGCGGCGCAGATCGGCGAGGTGGACAACCGGGAGCTGGCCGCGCTGACCGCCGAGCTGGACGGCGACCTGTGGGCCGCGCTGCTGCGGCTCGGGGCGGTGCCGCGCGGCATCGAGGAGATCGACCGCGACCTGCTGGCGCGGCTCGGCGAGGTGGAGCGGGCGCAGCGGGAGCCGCGCCGGGCCGCGCACGAGTTCCGGTCGTACGCCGAGATGACGGACGGCTTCTGCATCTTCTTCTGCTTCTGCAGCCCGCACGACCCGGAGTAGGTGAGACCGTGAGGCACTGGCGACGAGCCACCGACGCGCTGCCGGCGCTGCTGGTCTGGCTGCTGGACCTGATGCTGTTCTCCACCGCCGGGGCGGACCTGGGCGAGGCGGGCGGCGGGCCGTCCTGGTGGCTGGTCGGCTACGTCGGCCTGGGCGCGCTCGCGCTGGCCTGGCGGCGCCGCGCGCCGGTCGCGGTCTTCGCGTGGACGTGGGTGCACGCCGTGGTCGGCTGCGCGCTGGTCCCCGGCTACCTGCCGGTGCTGGCGCTGCTCGTCGCGCTGTACACCGTCGGCGCGTACCTGCCGCGCCGGATGGCCTGGCTGGTCGGGCCTGCGCTGGTGCCCTACGGCGTCATCGCCGCCAACGGCGCCTGGCTGGCCGCGCCGCCCCGCCAGGCCGCCACCTTCATCGGGTTGCTGCTGGTGTACGCCCTGTTCGTGGGTGGGGTGTGGGCCGTGGGCCGGTGGGCGGGCACCAGCCGCCGCCGGCTGGCCGCGGCCGAGGAGCAGCGGGCCGTGGCCGCCCGCGCGGCGGTCGCCGCCGAGCGCACCCGCATCTCGCGCGAGCTGCACGACATCGTCGCGCACACGGTGACGGTGATGATGCTGCAGGCCGCCGGGGCGGGCAAGGTGATGGCGGTCCAGCCGGAGCGCGCGCAGGCCGCCCTGGGGCAGATCGAGGAGCTGGGCCGGCAGGCCATCGCCGAGCTGCGCCGGATGCTGGCGGTGCTGTCCACGGCGGCCGACGCCGAGACCGGCACGCAGCCGGGCCTGGGCGACCTGGACGAGCTGCTGCACCGGATGCGGGCCACCGGCATGCCGGTGGAGCTGGTCGTGGAGGGCGAGCCGCGCCCGCTCGACCCCAGCGTGGGGCTGGCCGCGTACCGCACGGTGCAGGAGGCGCTCACCAACATCGCCAAGCACCAGGGCGGCGAGGCGCCCGCCGCGGTCCGCCTGGCCTGGGGCGACGAGCTGCTCGTGCAGGTCACCGGCAGGGGCCGCGCCGCGACCGCCCGGCCGGCCCTGTCCACCGGGCACGGCCTGCTCGGGCTGCGGGAGCGGATCGCCGTCACGGGCGGCACGCTGGAAGCGGGCCCGACCGGTGACGGCTTCACGGTCGCCGCGACGCTGCCCACCGGAGCGGCCGGTGGCCGGGCGCCCGAGGCGACGGGCGCGGTCGCGCCGGGCGGTGGGCGGTGAGCATCCGGGTGCTGCTGGCCGACGACCAGCCGCTGGTGCGGGCCGGGATCGCGATGCTGCTGGCCGCCGAGCCGGACGTGGCGGTGGTCGGCGAGTGCGACGACGGCGCGGCCGCCGTGGACCTGGCCCGCGAGCTGCGGCCGGACGTGGTGCTGATGGACGTGCGCATGTCCGGCATGGACGGCGTCGAGGCCACCCGGCGCGTCACCGCCGACGGCTTCGCCGACCCCGACCGCCCCGTCAAGGTCGTCATCCTGACCACGTACCACGTGGACGAGACCGTGTACGCGGCGCTGCGCGCGGGCGCCTCCGGCTTCCTGCTCAAGGACGCCGTCCCAGCCGAGCTGGTGCTGGCCGTGCGGGCGGTCGCGGCGGGCGAGGCGTGGCTCGACCCGGCGGTGGCGCGCGGGCTGCTGGACGAGTTCGCCGCCCGGCCCGGCACGCGGGCGGCGTCCCCGGCCCGGATGCGCGAGCTGACCGAACGCGAGCGCGAGGTGCTGGCGCTGGCGGCGTACGGGCTGTCCAACACCGAGATCGCGCAGGCGCTGGTGATCGGGGAGGCCACGGTGAAAACGCACCTGGGCCGGGTGCTGATGAAGCTCGGCGTGCGCGACCGCACCCAGGCGGTGGTCGCGGCATACCAGTACGGGCTGGTCACGCCCGGCTCGCGGGCGATGCCCGCCTGACGGGGTATCAATGAAGGATGTCCGAGTTCAGCGAGTACCTGTCCAGCGAAGTGGTCGTCGACTACGCCGACGGGCTGATCTCACGGCGCGAGGCGCTGCACCGGCTGGCGCTGCTCGGCGTGGGCGCGGCGGTGGCGGTGCCGCTGCTGGCCGCCTGCGAGAGCCGGCGCGCCGACCCCGCGACCGCCCCGACCGGCACGCCCGGCCCGGTGCCCAGCGGCCCGGCCGGTCCCAGCCCGCTGCCGACCCAGCCGGTCACTTTCCCCGGCCCGCAGGGGCGCGAGCTGCGGGGCGCCTTCGCCGCGGCGGTCACCCCGCGCGGCTCGGTGCTGGTCGTGCACGAGAACAAGGGCCTCACCGACCACATCGCCTCGGTCGCCGGGCGGCTGGCCGCCGCGGGCTGGTCCGCGCTCGCGATCGACCTGCTGTCCGAGGAGGGCGGCACGGCCCGCTTCACCGACCCGGCGCAGGCCACCGCGGCGCTCAACGCCGCCCCGCCGGAGCGGTTGCTCGCCGACCTGCGGGCCGGGATCGACGAGCTGCTGCGGCGCGGCCCCGGGCACACGGTCGGGGCGATGGGCTTCTGCTTCGGCGGCGGCATGGTCTGGTCGCTGCTGGCCGCGGGCGAGCCCCGGTTGCACGCGGCGGTGCCGTTCTACGGCCCGTTCCCGGCCGGGGCCTCGCTGTCGGGCTCCCCGCAGGCGGCCGTGCTCGGCGTGTACGCCCAGCTCGACGACCGGGTCAACGCCAGCCGCGACGCGGCCGGCGACGCGCTGCGCCAGGCCGGGCTGACCCACGAGATCGTCACCTACCCGGACGTGAACCACGCCTTCTTCAACGACACCGGTGCCCGCTACAACGCCGCGGCGGCGAGCCAGGCCTGGGCGAAGCTCACCGCCTGGTTCGGCGAGCACCTCGCCTGAGCGCCCGGCTCAGGCGGCGCGGCGCTTGGCGGCGACGAAGGCCTTCAGCTCGGTGAGCGTCCAGGTGTTGATGACGTCGGCGGGGGTGAGCCAGCCGCGCTGGGCGATGCCGATGCCGAAGCGGAGCATGTCCAGGTGGACGGTGGAGTGCGCGTCGGTGTCGATCGCGAACTTCACGCCGCGCTCGCGGGCCCGCATGATCAGCTCGTCGTTCAGGTCGAGCCGGTCCGGGAACGCGTTGACCTCCATCGCGGTGCCGGTGGCGGCGGCCGCGTCGAACACCGCGTCCCAGTCCGGCTCGATCGGACCGCGCCGGCCGATCAGCCGCGTCGTCGGGTGCCCGATGATGTTGACGTACGGGTTCTCGCACGCCCTGACCAGCCGGTGCGTCAGCTCCGCCGGGGTCTGCGTGAAGTGCGAGTGGATCGAGGCCACGCAGATGTCGAACCCGGCCAGGAAGTCGGCGTCCCAGTCCACGCCGCCGTCGGGGTCGATGTTCAGCTCGCTGCCGTGCAGCAGCGCCATCCGCCCCTCGTCGGCCAGCTCGCGCAGCTTGCGGCGCTGGGCCAGCATCTTGGCGTCGGTCATCCGCTGCATCGGCATGTTCTTGGCGTGGTCGGTGACCGCGTAGTAGCGGTAGCCGCGCTTGCGGGCCGCGGCCAGCATCTGCGCCAGTGTGGAGACCCCGTCGGTGAGGTCGGTGTGGGTGTGCAGGTCGCCGCGGATGTCCGCCTCGGTGACCAGCTGCGGCAGCCGGCCGTCGCGGGCCGCGGCCACCTCGCCCCGGTCCTCGCGCAGGGTGGGCGGGATCCACGGCAGCCCGAGCTGCTCGTACACCTCCTCCTCGGTCTCCGACACCACCAGCGCGTCGTCCTCCGTGCGGAACAGGCCGTACTCGGACAGCTTGCGGCCCTTGCGGACGGCGATCTCGCGGACCCGGATGTTGTGCTCCTTGGAGCCGGTGAAGTACTGCAGCGCGGCGCCCCACGACTCGGGCGGCACCACCCGCAGGTCCACCTGGAGGCCGTCCCGGGTGCGGATGGACGTCTTCGCCGGGCCGCGCGCGATCACCTCGCCGACCAGCGGCAGCTCCGCGAAGACCGCCATGATCGGCGCGGACTCGCGGGACGCGACCAGGATGTCGACGTCGCCGATGCTGTCCCGCCCGCGCCGCAGCGAGCCCGCGTAGGTGCACTTCTCGCAGCCGGGCAGCGCCGACAGCGCCGCAATCACCTCCTGCGCGGTGGCCAGCGCGGCGGAGATCAGCACCCGGCCGCCGCTGTGCCGCAGCACCTCGATGCCGTGCAGGATGTTCGCCGCGGTCTTGGCCCCGAACCCGCGCAGCCCGGACAGCCGCCCCGCCTCGATCGCCTTGACCAGCTCGTCGACCGAGGCGACGCCCAGCTCGCGGTGCAGGGCCATGGCCTTGGCCGGGCCCAGGCCGGGGACGGCCATCAGCTCGCGCACCCCGGCGGGCACCTCGGCCCGCAGCTTCTCCAGCGCCTCCATCCGGCCGGTGCCGAGATACTCGACGATCTTCTCGGCGGTGGACTTGCCGACGCCGGGGATCTGTGCGAGGCCCTTGACGTCGAGCGTGGCGACGTCGGTGGCGTAGCCGGCCACGCCGCGGGCCGCCTTCTCGTAGGTGCGGGCCCGGAAGGCGTCGCCTCCGGTGATCGAGATGAGATCGGCGTACTCCTGCAGCGCCGCCGCGACGACCTCGTTTGGCCGGGCCATACCGACCAGTCTACGGTTTAACCATGATCCGCAGGCGGGTTGTGATCTCGGGCGAGGTGCAGGGCGTGTACTACCGCGACACCTGCCGGCGGCTCGCCCTGGCCGCGGGGGTCGGCGGGTGGGTGCGCAACCGGGCCGACCGCACCGTCGAGGCGGTCTTCGAGGGTACGCCCGACCGCGTCGACCGCCTGGTGGCGTGGACCCGGCAGGGCCCCGAGCTGGCGATCGTCGACGACGTCGAGGTCTTCGACGAGACACCCGAGGGCCTGTCCGGCTTCGACATCCGCCCCACCGTCTGACAGGATCGCCGGGGCGAGACGAGATCCCGGGGAGGCCCGCCATGGTGGAGAACGCGCCGCAGCACCCGCCGCAGCAGCCGCAGCAGCCGCAGAGCGCGCCGCCGTACCCGCCGCAGAGCGCCCCGCCGCAGAGCGCGCCGCCGTACCTGCCGCAGCAGGCGCAGCCGGCGTCGCGGGCGGTGTGGCCGTGGCTGGTCGGCGGCCTGGTCGTGCTGCTGTGCCTGTGCGGCGTCGTCGGGGTGGGCGGCTTCCTGTTCTACCAGGCCCGCGACGAGACGACGGCCGGCCCGGCGGTCGACCCGGCGCTGCCGCCGGTCACCGCTGACAACTGGCGCGAGGCGCTGACCTCGATCGACGGCGTGCGCGACTACTTCTCGGCGGGCACCCTCAGCCAGCAGCACGCCCCCGGCCCGGTGGACTACCCGCAGCGGCCGCCGGTCGGCGGGGAGCACTACCTGGAGTGGCAGACCTGCACCGGCATGGTCTACGACCTGCCGATCGCCCCCGAGCGCGCGGTGCACAGCATGGAGCACGGCGCGGTGTGGATCACCTACCACCTGAGCCTCGACGCGGCCCAGGTGCGCCGGCTGGCCGAGCTGGTGTCCGGCCGCGACTACCTGATGCTCAGCCCGTTCCCCGAGCAGGATGCGAAGATCTCGGTGCAGGCCTGGGGCTACCAGCTGAAGGTGGACAACGCCGACGACCCGCGCATCGCCGCGTTCATCAAGGCCGCCCGGGTCAACGCCGCGCCGGAGCCGGGTGCGCCGTGCTCCGGTGGCAGCACCGCGACCGGTCCACTGCCCGCGGCGGGCACCGCGACCTGAGTCCGTTGCATCGACCGTTCTCTTTATTGACAGCCCTGATGGTCTCTGGATAGATGTATTTATTGTGAACGCAGCTTTCCCGCTGCGTCGGCAATGCGTCCCATCAGGACTTTCATCGGGAGCCCACCATGCTTCGGGCGTACTTCGGCCGGCACAAGTCGGCGTCGACCTGGGCCAGATCCATCCTGCACGAGGCGGCGTTCGCGCTGGACCTCAAGGTGGTCACGGTCCACGTGCCCGAGCAGTGGGCGCCGTACGACTCGCTCGGCGACATGATCCGGGCCACCCGGCCCGACCTGCTGATCATGACGAACGCCCAGCGGGAATGGGTGGCCACGCTGCCCGAGATGCGGGCGTTCCACCTGATCCGCGACCCGCGCGACATCGTGGTCTCCGGCTACTTCAGCCACCTCAACAGCCACCCCGAGGTGGTCGGCGGGATGCCCTGGCCCGAGCTGGTGGCACACCGGCGCAACCTGCGCACCCTCGACGAGTCCGGCGGCCTGCTGGCCGAGGTCGAGTTCAGCGGCATGTTCCTGGACCCGATGGCGGGCTGGGACTACGCCCACCCCGGCATCCTCGAGGTGCGCATGGAGGACGCCATCGTCGACCCGGTGAAGAGCTGGTCCACCATCCTCGGCCACCTGGACCTGCTCACCCCCGACGGCTCCGGCCCGGAGCGGGCGCGCATGGCCGCGGTGCGCTGGAACCTGGCCGACCGCCGCGGCACGCCGAAGTCACTGGCCTACCCGCGCAAGGTGCTGCCCCGGCTGCCGATCCGCCGCCTGCCGGGGGCGTACCCGGCCGACGCCTGCGCGCGGTTCTCGTTCAGCCGCCTGGCCAAGGGCCGTGAGCGCGGCCAGGAGGACGTGCACAGCCACTACCGCCGCGGGGTGGCCGGCGACTGGCGTAACCACCTGACCGCCACGCACCTCGCCGCGTTCCGCGACCGCTACGGCGACCTCGTCGAGCAGCTCGGCTACGACTGGTGAAAAGGAAAGGAAGGGCACCTTCTTATCGTTTTCCGTAGCAGAAGGTGCCCTTCCTCACCGGCGCGGAGCGTGCGGGTCAGCCGTGGTCGGCCGGGGGTTCGCCGTTGATCCGCAGCGCGGCGCCCGCGGCGTCGAGCGCGGCCCGGCACTCGGCGGCCGTCTGGGCGACCGCGGTGGCGAAGGCGACCCGCCCGTTGACCGTGCCCGCGGGCGGCGGTGAGCGCCGGTCCCCCGGCTCGGCTAGCAGCGCCAGCTCGTCCACGGCGGCCGGCAGCCCGGCGCGGTCGAAGCCGAGCGTCTCGACGACCGTGTCCGGCCGCGCCGGGTAGAAGAACCGCACGCCCGCGACCAGCTTGCGATCGGGCACCGCCGACGGCGGCCGGCCGCAGGCGACCGCGGCGGCGGCCAGCGCCGTGTCCACGCCGGTGGCGCGCAGGCCCAGGTACGGGATCATGTCGCCGCCCAGCCGCGCGTTGACCTCGATGATGCGCGGCCCGCGCGCCGACAGCCTGATCTCGGTATGGGTCACCCCGTCGGTGAAGCCCAGCGCCGCGTGCGCGTCGTGCAGCAGCCGCAGCAGCTGCTCGTCGTGGCGCAGCGGGTCGTCGCCGTGCACGTGATGCCCGATCTCGATGCAGTACGGCGGGTGCCCGATCTCCTTGCGGGCCACGCACAGCGGGGTCACCTCGCCCCGGTGCACCGCCGCGTCGACGCTGATCTCCTCGCCGTCGACGTACTCCTCCAGCAGCACCTGCGGCCGCCAGTCCGGCAGCGCGCCGTGGCGGACGCCGCTGGTGAAGTCGTACGCGTCGGCGAGCTGCCCGGGACCGTCCACCTTGATCACCCCGACGCTCAGCGCGAGGTCGCTCGGCTTGAGGATCACCGGGTACCCGATGCGGGACGCCTCGGTGGCGGCCTGCGCCAGCGAGCCGACCGGCACCGACGCGGGCTGGGGCACGCCCGCGGCGGCCAGCGCGCGGCGGGTCAGCAGCTTGTCCCGGCACCGGGCGACGGCCGCCGGGTCGCCGATCAGGCCCAGCTCGGCGGCGAGCGCGGCGGTCTGCGGCGTGCGCGCCTCGTCCCACGTCATCACGCCCGCGACCGGCCCGTCCGCGGCGAGCCGCCGGGCCGCCTGCGCCATCGCCGCGACGTCGAGCAGCGCCCCCAGCTCGGTCGCGCCGTCGATGTAGTCCCGCTCCCAGGTCGGCGCGACCCCGGTCAGCATGTGCACCCGGTACGCCGTCGCCAGCGAGCGCAGCAGGTACTCCCGGAACTCGCGCTTGCCGGTGCGCACCATCAGCAGCAGCGGGCGATCGTCAGGGACGGCCATCGTCACTCCCTCTCCGGCCCCCGCGACCGACAGCCGATCTGCGGATCGGCACGTGAGAGTCTCACGTGCCGACCCACGGATCGTCAAGAACTTCGATATGTAGCGGACAGAGCGTGCCACCGGCCGCAACGGCCGCCGTTCAGGCCACCGAGCTGATTGGACGGTCTGCGACGTCCGCCACCTGTCCGTAACGGCACTGGAACGCGCCCACCTGCGGCACTAGGGTTCGATACATGGACCTTCGTGACCTCGATCGGCGCGCGCTCGCCGCGGCCGCAGCAGCCGTCAACCGTGTCAAGCGGGCCGATCTCGCCCGGCCGACGCCGTGCGGCGACTGGAACCTCGGCCAGCTGCTCGGGCACATGATCGGCCACAATCGCGGCTTTGCCGCCGCGGCCGCGGGCAGGCCCACCGACCCGGCGGTCTGGGACGACCTGACCCCGCCCGCCGACCCGCGCCGGGTGTTCGCCGAGTCGGTCACCCAGGTCACCAAGGCGTTCCGCGACCGCACCCTGCTCGACCGCAGGATCGAGGTGTACGGCTACGGCACCTACACCGCGCCGACCGTGCTCGGCATGCACTTCGTCGACTTCCTGGTGCACGCGTGGGACGTGGCCAAGTCGATCGGCGCCGACGCGACGCTCGACCCCGAGCTCAGCGGCTCGGCCATGAAGATCGCCCTGCGCTGGCCGACCGACCGGCCCAGCAAGGCCTTCGGCGTGATGGTCGAGCCCGCCGCCGACGCCCCGCCCGGCGACGTGCTCGTCGCCTACCTCGGCCGCCGTCCGGACTGGTCGCCCGGCCACTGAGCCGCGCGCAGCTCGGCCAGCGCCGACTCGGCCGCGGCCAGGTTCGCCCGCACCACCGCCAGCCGCCGCCGGTCCGCCCGGTGCACCTGCGCCACCGCTTCGTACGCCTCCGGCACGTCCAGCACGGCCACGTGCCGCAGCGCCTGCGCGGTGGAGATCGGGGCCGGCCGGGCCAGCCTGCGCCGCCCGCGCCGGGCGCTGACCGTCCAGCCGCCGTCGGCGTACGCCAGCGTGACCGAGACCGGCGCCGCCGGGCCGATGTCCCCGACACCGACCCGGCGGCCCAGCTCGGCCAGCTGCTCCGGCCACCGCGGCGACTGCGCCGCGACGGCGCCGCCCTTGAGGTCGTCGATCTGCCGCCACCGCCGCCGGCCGACGACCGGTGTCAGCGTGGCCGCGAAGTAGGCCGCGCCCGCCAGCAGCAGCCCGCCGCGCAGGCCGAGCGTCTCCACCGCCCAGGCGCCGACCATGCCGCCCAGCGGGATGCCGCCGAAGGTGACCGCGCCGGTCAGCCCGAACACCCGCGCCTGCATCGCGCGCGGCACCCGCTCGAACATCAGCAGGCCGTAGGTCGGGTTCACCGAGGACATGGCCACCCCGGACAGGAACGACACCGCCAGCGCCACCCGCAGGTCGTCGCTGAGCGCCAGCACCAGGAACCGCGGCGAGCCGCCGACCAGGTATCCGAACACCAGCGTCGCGTACCGCGGCAGCCTGTCGACCAGCGCGGCGAACGCCGCCCCGCCCGCGATCGCGCCGAGGGCGAACGCGCCGCCGATCCAGCCCAGCGCGACCGGCGAGCCGAGATGCTCGCGTACCCACAGCGGGATGAACACCACCGCGCTGGCCTGGTTGAACAGGTTGGTCACGAACATCATGCCGACCAGGCTGCGCAGCAGCCGCTCCCCGCGCAGGAAGGTGGCCCCGGCCCGCAGGCTGCCCAGGTAGGACTCGCCCGCCGCCCGCGCGGGCCGGTCCTGCTCCTTGGTGAGGCGCACCAGCGCCGCCACGACGGCGGCGCAGCCGGCGAACGTGGCCGCATCGGCCCAGATCGCGCCGACCGGCCCCAGCCAGGCGATGAGCACCCCGGCGAGCGCCGCGCCGAGCACCATCGCGACCCGGTTCAGCGCCGAGAAGACGGCGGTTACCCGGGCCATCGGCGTGCCCGACGCCGCCACCACCGGCGGCAGCAGCACCCGCTTCGACTTGTCGCCCACGCCGCGCAGCGCGCCCAGCGTCGCGATCAGCACCACCAGCAGGGTGAAGTCGGCGCTGCCGAACGCCGCCACGGCGCCCATCACCAGCGCGCTGCCCAGGTCCGTCACGATGGACACCGGCCGCACGCCGAACCGGTCGGCCAGCGGCGTGCCGAAGATCCCGGCCAGGATGTACGGCAGCGCCTCGGCGAACGCGACCACGCCGACCCGGGTCGGGTCCTCGGTGGTGACCAGCACCAGCCACGGGATGGCCAGAAAGGACATCCGCGAGCCGACGGTCGACACCAGCTCGGCTCCCAGCAGCCCGATCAGCGCCGCCCGGCCCGGTCCCGCCATCCGCCCTCCCCGCTCCCCCGCACCATACCGACGGGTTTCGATCTCCGTCCATCCCGCAACGACACTTCACGGCGCACGGCGGCCGCCGTAGCATCGGCGCGTGAGGTTGGAGCTGCGACACCTGCGGGTCGTCTGCGCCATCGCCGACGCCGGCAGCGTCACCAAGGCGGCGGCCGCGCTCGGCCTGGCCGCGCCCGCCCTCACCACCCAGCTGCAGCGCATCGAGCGCGCCTTCGGCGGGCGGCTGTTCGAGCGCGACCGCCGCGGCGCGCGCCCCACCCCGCTGGGCGAGCTGGTGCTGGCCCGCGCCCGCGTGCTGCTGCCCGCGGTGCAGGGGCTGCAGGAGGAGGCGGCCCAGTTCGCCGGGATGGCGCAGGCCGGCGGCGCGGACGGGCTGCCCGGCTACCGCATCGGCGCGGTGAACGGCCCGCTCATCGGCGGCGTGGTGCACCGGCTGGCCGCCGCGCAGCCGAGCGCCCAGCTGAGCACGTACCCGTCCTGGTCGTCGGCGGAGCTGGCCGCGATGCTGCTGGACGCCCGCCTCGACTTCGCGCTGATCGGCACCTGCGGTGAGGCGAGCCCGCCCGACGAGGGCCGCCTGGTGTGGCACACCGTCGCCACCGCCCCGGTGTGCGCCCTGCTGCCGGAGTCCCACCCGTACGCCGACGCCGACGAGGTGGAGCTGTCCGCGCTGGCCGGCTCCCGCTGGGCGGCCACCCCCGGCGACGGCTGCTTCGCCGAGTGCTTCGCGGCGGCCTGCGCCCGCGCGGGCTTCACGCCCCACCCCATCCACGAGAGCGACCTGGGCGGCTGCGCCGACCTCGTCCGCGGCGGCAACGTCGTGGCCCTCTGCCAGCCCACCTTCCGCGAGGTGACCGGCGTCCGCGTGGTCCCCCTGGCCGGCACCCCCCTGCGCTGGCGCCACCTCATCGGCTGGCACCCCGACTCCTCCGCCGCCCGCGTCGCCCCCCTCCTCACCCGCTACGCCGACGAGTCCTACACCGACGCCGTCAACCGCAGCCCCACCTACCACCGCTGGCTAACCCACCACCCCTGACCCCCTCCCATGCGTTGATCATGAACTTATGGCACGGCTCGACGGCGTGTCACGGCCACAACTTCATGATCGACCACAGCGGAGCGGGGACACGGCGAGCGGAGGCGCGCCTGGGGCGGCGGCGGGTACGGAGCACGGCTATCCTTTCGCGCGTGATCACCATCCGCGTGGCGGCGACGGGGGCGTTCGCGATCGCGACCATGCTCAGCCTGCAGGGATGCATCGGCGTCGGCGGCTCCTGGAGCCATGACCCGAGCACCGCCCGGCCCACACCGCCCGTGGCCGCCGCCTCGCCCGCCCCACGGCCGACGGCTCCCGGCCCGTCGGCTGCCGCGAGCGCCGGGCCCGCCGGATCGACGGTGCTCGGGCCGATCGTCGGCACCGTGCTGATCGGCCCGGAGCGGCTCCGCGACCCGCGGTGTACTGGCGCGCCCCTCCCGCCGCCCGTCACGGTGGCCGTCCGGATCACCGCGCGGGACGGGCAGCCCGCCCAGGTCACGGCCACCGCGTCGTACACGCTGGGCACCGGCGCCGGCGCAAGCCGGTACCAGGGCGAGGTCGCGATGCGGTTCGACGCCGCGAGCGGGCTGTACCGGGCGACGCTGCCGCGCCTGGAGGCCCGTCACTTCACGGGCTCGCCCACCAGTCTGAGCGTCACCGTCGGCGTCACCCAGGGGCCGCCCGTCCAGCCCGGCCTGGCCACCATCCCCGTGGACGGGTGCCTGGGCGCCCTTTAGAACGGCGGCGGGCCGATCCAGGGTTGCTCCTGTCCTGGGCGTACACCGCGCCGCCGCTGCCGATCGGGCAGTCCGCGGGTCGGCGCGGTTCACCGTTCCACGGCGGGCAGCCTGCGCAGGTACGGCCGGTCCGCCGGCGTGATCTCGGCGAGCGGGCGGGCCGACCGCAGCATCACGTCGAGCGCCGCGGCGGCGTCCGCGGCGTAGTGGCCGCTGGCCCAGGCCGCGTTGGCCTCGATCACCGCCCACTCCGGACGGCCGGTCACCGGGTCGGCGAGCAGGCCGACGTCGACCACCACCGCGCTCGGCAGCGCCGGCCGCCCGTCTCGCCCCGCGCCCGCCCCACCGTCCGTGAGGTCTGCACACGTGAGCTGTGCGAAGTCAGCCGCGGCCGCGCTGCGCGGGTCGTCCCCGGCCGCCGCCACGTCGAGCTCCTCGGCCACGGCGTACCGGCTGACCGTGCGCACCTCGCCCTCGGCCAGGAAGCAGCGGAACTCGACCTGGAACGCCACCACGTCGCTGACCAGCACCGGGACGTCATCGTCCAGGATGTCGGGTCCGGGCAGCGCGGCACCGGACGGGTAGACCCGGGCCGGGAAGCTCTTGTCGTCCGGCGGTTTCACGAAGGCGGGCCGGTCCAGCTCGCGGGCCCGGTCGAGGGTGGTGAACACGATCTCGCGCCGGGTGAGCTCGCGCGGCAGCCGGGCGAGCCAGTCCTGGTCCGGCTCCAGCAGGCCTACGCCGAGTTCCGCGCCGACGGCGTCGGCGAACAGCGGCCCGGCGTAGAGGTGCGCGCTGGGGTGGCCGGCCAGGTGCGCCGACAGCCGCCAGCCGTGCATGGTCTCGACCCGCATCCCGCGCCGCCGCGCGGCGTCGGCGTACGCGAGCCCGGTCTCGGTGACGCGCGGCGGCAGGATCAGCACTCTCTCCACGAGCCGCCATGCTGCCAGCGCCGCTCCGCCCGGTCGATCGGGTATCCGCGTCCGGCCGATACGACCGCGAGGTGTCCGACCCGCCGCCGGCGGTCGACCCTGGCCGTGGGCGGCGCAGAGCGGCACTGCCCGGCACAGCGGCACCGCCCGGCACTGCCCGGCATAGGGGCACTGCCCGGCACAGCGGCACAGCGGCACAGCGGCACAGCGGCACAGCGTTAAGAAGGTGCCCTTCCTCTACGCATGGCGTTAAGAAGGTGCCCTTCCTTTACGGGGGAGGGCGCCGGGGCCGGGGCGGGTGGCGACCTGGCGCGGGGAGGCGACGTCGTGGCCCTGGGCGCAGGACAGGTGGGTGTGGACGAGGGCGCCGCAGTCGCGGTGGACCATCTCGACCGGCGGGCCGGCCGGGTCGGCGAGGTAGCGGTCGCCCCATTCGCGTACGGCGACCAGCACGGGATACAGGTCGAAGCCCTTCTCGGTGAGCCGGTACTCGTGGCGCTCGCGCTCGCCGGGCTCCCGGTACGGCTCGCGGCGCAGCACTCCCTGCTCGACCAGCATGTTGAGGCGGTTGGTGAGCACCTGGCGGGGCATGCCGCTGTGCTCGCGCATCTCCTCGAAGCGGCGGATGCCGTTGAAGACCTCGCGCAGCACGACGAGGGTCCAGCGTTCGCCGAGCACCTCCATGGCGCGGGCCACGGTGCAGTTCTCGGTCGACCAGTCGAGTGCGGTAGGTCTCACTACTCCAGGCTAAGTCTCGTTGACAGACTCAGCAAACCGCTGCCAGGCTGAGTCCATGACGCAGACCCAGACCCAGCCGGCCACGCCGAGCCCGGCCGACGCCGCGGCGGACGCGGCGCGCACCCGCACCTTCACCTGGTCCGACCCGCTGCGCAGCGCCGCCGCGCTGGGGCGGCTGAGCGGCCTGGAGCTGATGCACGCGATGGCGCGCGGCGAGCTGCCCGCCCCGCCGGTGATGCACCTGCTCGGCATGGACGGAGTGCAGGCCGAGGAGGGCCGGGTCGTGGTCACCATGCGCGCCCGGGAATTCCACTACAACCCGCTGGGCGGGGTGCACGGCGGGATCCTGGCCACGCTGCTCGACACCGCCGCGGCGTGCGCGGTGCACACCACGCTGCCCGCCGGCACCGGATACACCTCGCTGGACCTGAGCACCAAGTTCCTGCGCCCGGTGAGCGTCGCCTCCGGCCTGCTGCGCTGCGAGGGCACCGTCATCTCCCGCGGCCGCCGCACCGCCCTGGCCCAGGCGCAGCTCACCGATGAGCAGGGCCGCCTGCTCGCGCACGCCACGTCGAGCTGCCTCATCTTCGAGGTCCCCGGCGCCTGACCACCCGGGCCGCGGACCGCCGCTTCCGCCGCGGCCAGACCCCGCTCATCCGCTTCAGGCGCGACCCTGAACAGGCCCGCCGCCCGCGCACCCCGAGCCGCCCGTGACACGCCACGTCACGGGCGGCTGACGGCATACCCACTGAAAGGTCGTTGATCGGCACAGAAACGGCTTGAAACCATGTCCATCAATCGATGTATGCGCCGCCCCACCGGGCGGCCTCATCAGGGGAGGACATGTGAAGGCCACCAGACTCATCCTGGCGATCACCACCGCTGCCACCGTGGCGGCCGGGCTCGTCGGCGTCGCCGCACCCGCGCAGGCCGCGCCCGGACCGAACGGCGCGGCGATCGCCGCGGCGCTGGGCGACGACCGCACCGCGGGCAGCTACCTCGACGCGGCCGGGCGCACCGTCGTCAACGTCACCGATACCGCCGCCGCCGACGCGGTACGCGCCTCCGGTGCCCGGCCGCGCCTGGTCAGCCGCAGCGCGCGGCAGCTCGACCGGCTGCTCGCGGCGCTGGACCGCGGCGTCGTGGGCACCGCCTGGTCGGTCGACCCGGTGGACAACCAGATCGTCGTCGACGTGGACAGCACCGTGACCGGCCCCCGGTTCACCGCGCTCGCGCAGGCCGTGGCCCGCTCCGGCGGGGCCGCCCGCCTCCAGCGCGTCGAGGGCCGGCTCACCCCGACCATCGGCGCGGGGGACGCGATCTACGGCGGCGGATACCGGTGCTCGCTCGGCTTCAACGTGCGCAACGGCAGCACGTACTACTTCCTGACCGCCGGGCACTGCACCGACCTGGCCGTGGAGTGGTTCTCCAACGCGACCCACAGCACCAAGCTCGGCGACCGGACCGGCACCAGCTTCCCCGGCAACGACTACGGCATCGTGCGGTACACCAACACCTCGATCACCAAGTCCGGCGGCTTCTCCGCCGCCGCCAACCCCGTGGTCGGCCAGTCCGCGACCCGCCGCGGCAGCACCACCGGCACCCGCAGCGGCACGGTGACCGGCCTCAACGCGACCGTCCACTACGCCGAGGGCACGGTCAAGGGCATGATCCGCACCGACATCTGCGCCGAGGGCGGCGACAGCGGCGGCCCCCTCTACTCCGGCAGCACCGCGCTGGGTCTCACCTCCGGCGGCTCCGGCAACTGCCGCACCGGCGGCATCACCTACTTCCAGCCCGTGGTCGAGGCCCTCACCAAGTACAACGTCTCCGTCTACTGACCCGTCCCCCCGCCCACCTGACGCCGATCTTGCGCGAACTGTTGGGGATTCGCCCGGAAGGGGCGTGTCGTACCCACAGTTCGCGCAAGATCGGCGCGTCAAAGGGGGTCAGAGGGTGTTGGTGCGGGTCACGTTGCGGTACCAGAGGGCGGAGTCCTTGGGGATGCGGCGCTGGGTCTCGTAGTCGATGTAGACGAGGCCGAAGCGTTTGTCGTAGCCGAAGGCCCACTCGAAGTTGTCCAGGAACGACCAGGCGAGGTAGCCGCGGACGTCGGCGCCGGCGGACAGGGCCTCGTGCACGGCGCGCAGGTGGCCGTCGAGGTAGGCGATGCGGTCGGGGTCGGCGACGCGGTCGCCGGCGGGCTCGTCGGGGTAGGCGGCGCCGTTCTCGGTGACCATCAGGGGGACGCCGGGGTAGTCGCGGGACAGGCGCAGCAGCAGGTCGGTGAGGCCGGTGGGATCGACGTGCCAGCCCATGCCGGTGACGGGGCCGGGTTGCGGGGCGAAGACCAGGCCCTCGCTGCCGGGGTACGCCGGCAGCGCCGGTGCGCCGATCTGCGCGCGGACCAGGACGGGCTGGTAGTAGTTGATGCCCAGCAGGTCGATGGGGGTGGCGATGACCGGCAGGTCCCCGTCGGCGATGACGTCGGCGGCGCCGAACCGGTCGAACAGGGCGAGCATGTCGGCCGGGTACTCCCCGCGCAGCGCCGGGTCGAGGAAGATCCGGTTGAGTACGCCGTCGATGCGCCGCGCCGCCGCGACGTCGTGCGGGTCGGCCGGGTCGGCGGAGCTGACCCGAGCCAGGTTGAGGGTGAGCGACAGCTCCCGCACGCCCGCCGCGCGCAGTGCCTGCCCGGCCAGCCCGTGCCCGAGCATCAGGTGGTGCGCGGCGCGGAACGCGGTGCGCACGTCGGTGCGGCCCGGCGCGTGGTCGCCGCTGGCG
The DNA here is from genome assembly GCF_040675365.1 of Catellatospora sp. NPDC049609. NCBI lineage: Bacteria > Bacillati > Actinomycetota > Actinomycetes > Micromonosporales > Micromonosporaceae > Catellatospora > Catellatospora sp. NPDC049609. The sequence continues at coordinate 17,402 of NZ_JBFAOU010000143.1, forward strand.
TAGCCGAGGAACGCGGCGCACCACGGCTCGTTCAGCGTGGTCCAGGTGCCGACGCGGTCGCCGAGGCGGGCCGCGGTCACCGCGGCGTACTCGGCGAAGTGCGCCGCGGTGTCCCGGTCCGCCCAGCCGCCGCGGCCGCCGTCCTCCAGCGCCTGCGGCAGGTCCCAGTGGTAGAGCGTGACCATCGGCTCGACCCCGGCGGCCAGCAGCTCGTCCACCAGCCGGTCGTAGAAGTCGAGGCCGCGTACGTTGACCGGGCCGGTGCCGCCCGGCTTCACCCGGGGCCAGGCGATCGAGAAGCGGTACGTCCCCATGCCCAGCTCGGCCAGCAGCGCCACGTCCTCGCGGTAGCGCCGGTAGTGGTCGCAGGCGACGTCACCGGTGTGCCCCTCGTGCACCCGGCCGGGCCGCCGCGCGAACGTGTCCCAGATGGACGGCCCGCGCCCGTCCTCGGTCGCCGCACCCTCGATCTGGTACGCGGCCGTCGCCGCGCCCCACCGGAACCCGGCGGGGAACGCCAGCGGCGGCGCCGCTGTCCGCGCTGCTCCGGTCACCAACTGCTCGATGCTCATCAGACCTCCCCAAGTCGCCCGGCGCGACGTGCGCCGGGCCGCTGTTGCGCTGGTGCTCCACCGCGTCACGCCGCGGCGAGCACCGCCCCCGTGGGGCTCATCCCTTGATCGCGCCCTGCATGATGCCGCCGATGAGCTGCTTGCCGAGCAGGCCGAACACCAGCAGCAGCGGCAGCGTGGCCAGCATCGTGCCGGTCAGCGCGAGCGAGTAGTCCTGCACGTAGCCGGCCCGCAGCTGGGACAGCGCCACCTGCACCGTCTGGTTCTCCGGCGAGGCCAGCACCACCAGCGGCCAGAGGTAGTCGTTCCAGACGTTGAGGAAGGTCAGCATGCCGAGCACCGCCGCGGCGGGCCGGGCGACCGGCAGCACGACGTGCCAGAACAGCCGGTGCGTGGCGGCGCCGTCGATGCGCCCGGCCTCCAGCAGCTCGGTCGGCAGCGCCTCGGTCAGGTACTGCGTCATGAAGAACACGCCGAACGCGTTGACCAGCGCGGGCACCGTGACCGCGAGCAGCGTGTCGTGCCACTCCAGCTTGTTGATCAGCATGAACAGCGGGATGATGCCCAGCTGCGTGGGCACCATCATGGTGGCGACCACGGCGAGCAGCAGCGCGGTGCGCCCCTTGAACCGCAGCTTGGCGAAGGCGAACCCGGCCAGCGTCGAGAACAGCACCACCGACGCGGTGTTGATCGACGACACGATGAGGGAGTTCAGCAGCGCCTGGTCGAACGGCACGGTGTCGAAGACCCGCCGGATGTTGTCGAACAGGTTGGCGCCGGGCAGCACCGGCGGCGGCACCTGCGACAGCGCGGAGTTGTCCTGGCTGGACACCACGAAGCTGAAGTACAGCGGGAACGCGGTCAGCAGCAGGACCCCGGTGAGCGTCAGGTAGACGAGCCGTCGTGTCATCGGGAGCTCCGGATACGTCGCGTGATCAGGTAGTTGGCGCCGGCGGCGAGCACGATCAGGCCGAACATCACCCAGGCGGTGGCGGAGGCGTAGCCGAACTCGAAGCCGCGGTTGAAGCCGTGCTCGTACATGTAGAGCGTCAGCGTCTGGAACTGCCGGTCCGGGCCGCCCATGATGCCGTTGGGCCCGCCGCCGGCGAACAGCTGCGGCTCGGCGAAGACCTGCAGGCCGTAGATGGTCGACACGATGACCACGAAGATGAGGGTGGGCCGGATCGACGGGATGGTGATCTTCCGCAGCTGCTGGCCGGCGGTGGCGCCGTCCAGCGTCGCGGACTCGTACAGCTCCTTGGGCACCGCCTGCATGGCGGCCAGGAAGATCAGCGCGTTGTAGCCGGTCCACCGCCAGGTGATCATCGCGGCGATGGCGACGTGCGAGGACGCGACCCCGGCCTGCCAGTCGATGCGGCCCAGGCCGAAGCTCTCCAGCACCCAGTTGATCAGGCCGAAGTCGCGCCCGAACAGCTGGCTGAAGATGACCACCACCGCGACCACGCTGGTGACGTTCGGCAGCAGCATGCCCAGCCGCCACAGCGTCTTGGCGCGCAGCGGGCGGTTCACCAGGTGGGCCAGGATCAGCGCGAAGATCAGCTGCGGCACCGTGGACAGCAGCAGGATCGACACCGTGTTGCGCAGCGCGTTCCAGAAGTACGGGTCGGCCAGCAGCTCGCGGTAGTTGGCCAGCGCCACGAAGGTGTGCTCGTCGGACAGCAGGCTCCAGTCGTGCAGCGAGACCCAGGCGGTGTAGCCGAGCGGGAAGAGCCCGAAGACCGCGAACAGGACGAAGAACGGTGAGATGTAGAGGTACGGCGACAGCCGCGTATCCGCTTTGTAGAGCCAGGCGCGCACCGGGCGCTCCCCTTCCGTGCAGGAGGATCGCCCAGCGACCGGGTGGGCAGCGGGGTGCGCCACCCGGTCGCGGGCAGGTCGGTGGGCACCGGGCCGGCCGGTCAGGGAGCCGGCCGGCCCGGTGCGAGGGGCTGGATCAGGCGAGCTTGGCGACGTCGGCGAGGACCTGCTTCCAGGCGTCCTCGGGCGACTGCTTGCCCTGCTCGATCCGGCCCAGGCCGGCGCCGATGGTGTTGAACACGTCGCCCTGCTTCGGGCCCTGGTGCTGCGGCTGGACCGCCTGCGCCGAGGCCGTGAAGATCTTGCCGAGCGGGGCGTTGTTGAAGAACGGCTTGCTGAACCCGGTCAGGTCCGGGTCGGTGTAGAGCGACGGCGTGGACGGGAAGTTGCCGGTCGCCTTGAAGATCTTCTTCTGCTGCTCCGGGGCGGTGAGCCACTTGATCAGCTCGTACGCCTCCTGCGCGTGCTTGCCCTGCTTCGGCAGCGCCAGGTGCGAGCCGCCCATCGAGCCGGCGCCGCCGGGCACCGCGGCGATGTCCCACTTGCCTGCCGCGTCCTTGGCGTTGGTCTCGATGTACGCCGTCATCCAGGCCGGGCAGACGATGGTGGCGAAGGTGCCCTTGCCGAACGCGGCGCTCCACTCCGGCGTCCAGGCCGACAGCTTCGCCGACTGGTCCGAGCCGATCGCGTCGACGGTGAGGTCCCAGGCCTGCTTGACCGCGGCGTTGCTGTCCACGATCAGCTTGTCGGCGTCGTCGTACACGCCGGTCGGGGCCTGCTCGACGATGGCCCGGAACATGTTGCCCGAGGCCTCCATGAAGTACGACTTCGGCGCGGCCGCCTTGTACCGCTTGCCGGTGGCGACGTAGTCCTCCCAGGTCGGCCAGAGCTTGGACACCTCGTCGCGGTCGGTGGGCAGTCCCGCCGCCTTGAACAGGTCGGTGCGGTAGCACATGGCCATGCCGCCGACGTCGGTGCCGAGACCGATCAGGGACTTCTTGTCGGTGGACAGGGCCTGCTGCCACTTCCACGGCAGCCACTGGCTCTCCAGCGACCCGGCGCCCAGGTCGAGCAGGTTGTGGAAGCGGTTCGGCGTGGCCGTGAAGCTGGACAGGTAGCCGATCTCGATGGCCTCGATGTCGGCCGCGCCGCTGCTGGTGGCCAGATGCGAGATCAGACTCTGGTGGTGCGCGGCGTAGTCGGAGATCCGCTCCTTGATGGTGATGTTCGGGTGTGCCTTCTGGTACTCCTCGTACAGCGGCTTGAAGCCGAAGTCGCCGAAGAGCGCGACGTTCAAAGTGATCTTCTCGTTGCCGGCGGGCTGCTCGTCGGAGCCGCAGGCCG
>NZ_JBFAOU010000144.1:0-21111 GCF_040675365.1 Catellatospora sp. NPDC049609
GCCGCTACGGTGATGTCCTCGCCCGGGGTGACCGGGATGGCCGCGCTGTACACCAGGTGGTCGGCGGCACCGCTGGACGGGGAGTCGTACAGCTGCGCGATCGGCAGGCCCGAAGACGAGCCGAGGTAGGTGTTGAACACCGGCGCCTGGCCGGACAGGGTCACCACCGTCCAGTGGTAGGGCGGGTTGTTGCTGGACGAGCCCATCCGGCGCGAGCGCTGGAAGTGGCCGTTGAGCACGAGGTTGCCCGCCTGGCCGGCGCGGCCGGACAGGATCAGGCCCTGCGAGCTGCCCGCAGTGGCCAGGAACAGGACGTTGACCTCGTCGCCGACGACCGGGATGTAACCGGCCGACAGGGGCAGCTCGATCGGGTCCTCGCCGGTGACCATCTGCACCCACGCGTGGGTCGACGTGGGCTCCTCCGGGATGTTGACGACCGTGCCCACGCGCAACGTCGGCTGCGGCAGGCCGGACGGCGGGGCGACGACGCGGGCCAGTTCACCGGCCATGAGCCCTCCTATGAAGAACACGACCAGCGCGGTGAGCAGCCGCGCACGGGACAGGTAGACGGTGCCTGGGATCGAGATCACTCGGTGCCTCCGACGGACCTGGTGCTGATCGACATGGAGGCCGGATCGGGCGACAGCGGCACGTCGAAGCTGTCCGCGAGGTGGTACTCGGGCGCTTCGCCGTCCACACCGATCGCGATGACGTCGCCCGCCTCGAGGGCGGGGTTGGCGATGACGCGCACGGTGCGGGCCCTGGCCGAGCCGATCGACCGGGCGAGCTTCGCCTGGCCGGCCGCACGGGCCTGGCCGTTGTCGCTGATGAGCGGGCTGCTGTAGAAGTCGGTCAGCCTGCCCATCGGGCCGCCGTAGCGCGTCGGCGACGCCGGGTCGGAGTCGGTGACGACCTCCCTGATGAGGGGTCTGTCGGTCCGCTCCGATGTGACGATCCAGCGGTTGACCACGGTAGCGCCGGACTGCAACTGGGTGTCGGCCTCCACCACGGACTCGAGGCCGTCGGGCAGCACCCACGCGGGGGTGTCCAGCAGGGTCGGCACGGGCCGCAGCACGAACTGCCCGCCCGGGGCGACAGCCCACGGCTCGGCGTACAGCTCAGCGCCGATGCTCGCGGCCAGCTCGTCGATGGTCTTGCCGCGCGAGCCCGCCCCCGCGTCCCACGCCGTCGCCGCCGGGATGGTGGCGGTCGAGCCGGTGCGGTCGTCGAGCGTCGCGTCGGGCAGCACCTCCTGCAGCAGCATCAGGATCGCCGACACGACCTCCATCCCCCGCGGGGCGGGCCGCAGCACTTCGAACGGCTCCCGGTTGATCTGCCACATCGGGTCGACGCCGGTCACCGTCACCTGGCCCGACCAGCGAACCCGGCCGGTCGTGAGCAGCTTGCCCGCCCACACCGGGATGTCCGGGAACCGCACCGTCCCCGCCGTGATCGTCACCCACGCCTGGCCCCACACCCCGTACGGCGACAGCGCCGAGGCTGCGGCGACCGGCCACCGGCGCTGGGCCGCGGTCAGCCGCAGGGTACGCCGCTCACGGTTGCGGGCGGTCACCTCGACCCGGCCGCCGGCGAGGTCGTCGGCCAGGGACAGCGAGTCGATCTGCTGCCCCTGGTAGAACACGTCGAGGCGGGACTCGTAGCCGTGGCCGCGGCACAGCGCCCTCTCGTACGCGGCGTGCCGTACCGCGTCACCGACCAGGATCATGTGCGCGGCCCCCCTGAGATCGCGGCGGCTTCGCCTTCGAGCACGTCGGTCACCTCGAAGCGCACCAGCTCCACCAGCGCGGCCACCGCGTCGGCGGTGTCGGCGCGGACCAGGATCGTGATGTTGCGGGCGGGAGCGATCCCGGCCCCGCCGACGGCCGCCGCGTAGGCGTCGGGGACACCGCCGCCGGACGCGCCGGACATCATCGCCCGGGACTGCTCGGCGGTGTGCACCCAGCCGTTCGCGCCAAACGTCACCAACTCGGGCCCGTTCTCGCCGACCCAGTAGGTGCGGCCCTGCTTGACGTCGCCGCCGCCGGCGCGCCGGTACACGCCGTCATCGCCGGCCAGCTGCAGGCCGCCGTCGACCTTCGCGCCGATGGTGCGCCCGCCGCGCTGGACGAGGGTGTAGGTGATGCGCTTGCCGTCGAGCTTGGCGAGCTCGGCGAGCAGATCCTGCACGGCCTTGGTGTTGCCGTACAGCTTGGTGACCGCCGCCGTCAGTTCCTTGCCGTACTTGTCCCGGTAGGCCGCGGCAGCCTTCTCCGCTTCCACGACGGTCGCGCCGTGCGCCATCGCGAGGTCGTACTCGCGCTGCGCGCCTTCCTTGACCGCCTCGATGCCCTCGAGGATCGCCTCGGTGTTGCGGCGGCCGGCTTCCTTCTCGATGTCGAGGGAGCGGCCGTTCTCCTTACGCGCCTCGGCCAGGTCGTCGATGGCGCGCTCGGCCTTGATCGCGGCGTTGATCGACGACAGCTCCGCGTCGACCAGGGCCATGGTGGCCAGGCGCTGGGCGTCGAGGGCCTCGGCGGTGGCCTCGGCGGACACACCCAGCCCACGGGTGACGTAGACGACGTCGGTGGTGGTGACGGCCAGCCCGTCCCCGGCGACCTTCGCCTTTTCGAGGGCCTCGACCTGACCCTCGAGCTTGTCGTTGGCGTCGGCCCAGTGGTCGGACAGGATCTGCACCATCGGGATCCAGCCGAGGAACCGGTCGAGGTCTTCCAGCGCGCCGGTCGCCCCGGCACCGAACTTGACCATGCCCTCATACGCCTGCGACAGCCAGGACACCACCACGGCGATGCCCTTGACGGTGTCGCCGGTGACGTCGAGCAGCGACTTGAGACCCATCACGGCGCCGTCGGGATCCTCGGCGAGCACCTCGAAGGCGTCGCCGAGATCCTCGCCCAGGCCGGGCAGCTCGTTGGCCAGCAGCCGCACGACGGGCGCGGCGGCCTTCATCGCGGCCGTCACGCCCGGGATGCTGTTCTTGGCCAGGCCGTCGATGCCCTCGGCCAGGGGCCGGATCGTGCCGGCCAGCGCGTCGAAGCCGGGCTTGAGTTCCTCGGCCGCGTCGGTGCCGGTCGTGGCGAGCCGGTCGAGGCCGTCCACGATCGGCTGCACGAACGGCGATGCCGCCTGCGAGAACCCGGCGCTGACGGCATCGGCCAGGTCGGCGCCGGCCTGCACCACCGCAGGGTCGCGGGCGGCGAGCGCGACGCCGCCGACGATGCCGCCCGCACCGACCCCGCCGAGCACCGCGGCGCTGATCGTGGCGCCCAGCGCCGGGGCGACCAGCAGCGCGAGGCCGGCGACGGCCGCCTTGAGGTACGGGCCGCCCGCCTTGACGGCCATGCCCAGGCCCTCGACGAAGCCGGGGCCTACGTCCTTGGCGACCTCGGTCGGCGTGGGCGTGATCTCTTTGAGCAGGGCCAGGGCCTCGCTGCGGCTGCGGCGTTCCTTGCGAATGTCCTTCTTGAGGCTGGTGTCGCCGGTGCGGTTCAGTTCGATGACCAGCCGCTTGACGTTCTGTTCGGCCTGCGCGGCCTGCCGCGCCAGGAACCCCGCCTCGACGGCGGTCTCCCGGAAGCTGTCGCCGGCCTTGTCGCTGGCGGTCGCTGCGTCGGCGGCCTTGCCGCCCATGTCGTCGATGGCGTCGCCGGTGCGCTCGACGGCCGCGCCGACCTTGTCGATGTCGCGGGCCGCCTGGTCCTCGCCGGTTACGGTGAACGGGATCCGGACCTCGTTGGACATCGCACCTCCTCCGAACAGCGGACGGTGATCTCTCGACCACGGCCGATACCGTGCCGGGAATGAACTTCGGCGTGAACCTTCCCGGCCCGTTCCGCATCGGGTTCGGGGGCGGACGTGTCAACGTCGGCATGAACGTGGGGCCGATCAGCGTGTCGACCAACGTCGGCGGCGGCCGCCGCCAGGCCGCCGGAGACGGCACCCACTACGCCAAGGGCGACCTCGACGAGGTCGTCGCGGTCGCGGTCGGCGAAGGCTGGACGGTGACCGGCCGCGACCCCGGGGGCGTGCTGATGCGCCAGGGCCGACACCGGATCCACCTGCAGCAGGTCGCACCGGGCGTCGTCGCCGGCCGGGCCGTGGACGGGCGCGGCCGGGCGCTGCTGATCACGCTGGCGGTCATGGTGCCCGCGCTGCTGTGCGCATACGCAGGCGACCTGATCTGAGCTGGGCTACGTCCGTTTCGGGGCCGTCGTCGGCTGCTGCCGCTCCCACTCGGCGACGAACGCGTCGGCCTGGCGCAGGGTCAGCTGCTCGACCTCACGGGCGGGCATCCGCTCCCTGCGCCACAGCCACGGGGTCATCGCCCGGAGCCACGCCGCGACCGTGATGCCCGCGGCGCCGCCAGGGCGGGTGGGGTCTCCACCGAGGTGCCGGTGGAGGATGCCGCTGGGGGGTCGGCATCAGCGCCCCCGGCCGGGGCGGGGATGTCCTTCATGTCGACCTGCCACAGCAGCGGGTCGAAGTCGACGAACTCGGGCGCGTCCGGGTTGTTGGCCTTGAGCGCCAGCCACACCACCACGGCGATGGTCTTGGTCGCCCGCAGGTCCACGTGCTCGGGCAGCGGCCCGCGCACCAGTTCGATCAGCTTCGCGCCGAGCTGGTCGAGCGCGACCGCCTCCATGCGCAGCAGCGCCGACAGCGGCACGTCGGTGAACGTGCCGTAGTCGAACGTCAGCCACTCGTCGCCGCCGTAGCGGGCACGGTCGGCCTCGGCCAGGCGGAGCTTCATCGGCTTGACCATCTATCCTCTTTCGATCTCGGTGGCGATACGGGCCGCCGCGTTCTGGAACCGCTGCACCGCGCGCGGCATCGCGCTGGCCCCCGTGCGGGAGATCACCCCGGACCGCAGCGTCTGCGCGACCCACGGGTTGGGGTAGCGGCCGGAGGGGAACTTCTCCCGCAGCGGCGAGCGGGCCCGCAGCCGCCGGCCGCGGCCGAACACCGGGTGCTTGAGCGTGCCGGCGTCGATGCGGTCGAGGTGGCGGCGGTAGCGCTTGCCCTCGGCCCACACCACGACGGTGATGGTCCGCTCGCGCAGCAGCCGCACCTCGGTCTTGGTCCGCAGCGAGCGGGCCAGGACGTCCTCGTAGCCGCGGGGAAGGTACGGGGCGGTGTTGGTCGGGTTGGTGACCGCGGCGACGATGTCGCCGCTGGCCTCCCGCCCGGCCCGGTCGAGCTGCCGGGCCAGGCCCTTGCCCTTGGTGCCCTGGGCGTTGATGCGGTGCGCGAGCTGGTGGGCCGTCATGCCCGAGGAGTGGACGCGCACGGACACCCCCGGCGGGTCAGGCGACGGCGCGGGCGACCGCACCGGACAGCGGGAAGGACAGGCTCTTGCCCGCCAGGGTGTTGATCGCACCGCCGACGGAGTGCCCGGTGACCAGCACGTTGCCGGAGTAGGAGGGGTTACTCACGCCGACCGGGTCCTGCATCGGCCGGATCGTGAATGGCACGATGCCCGACGTGCTCATGAACGCGTTCCACATGATCTCGTCGAACAGGTTGTCGGTGAAGTCGTCGAGGCTCTCGAGCGCGAGCGTGCCCGCGCGCAGGCCGCCGGTGTTGGCGGTCCAGCCGGCCGAGGTCCACGTGGTCGAGTCCAGCGCGGTGCGGTCCAGCACCAGCGTGGCCTGGCGGCCGTAGTCGTGCAGGTCCTGGCCGTTGAAGTTCACGTACATGGCGAGCAGAGCGACCGGGGTCATGACGCGCCTATCCCTTCTGGACGCCGAACGCGGCGCCGATGACGAACTCTCCGGAGGTGGCGGCGGTGATGTCGTCGACCACGAACCGCCACCAGGTGTCGGTGATCGCCCCCGCTACCGGGGTCAGCCAGGTGCCGCCGCGCGCCGACAGCGGCCCGAGGGTGGCCCGCACCGTCGGCGACGGGAAGTTGGCGGCGCTGTCGGACTCGATCGTCAGCGTGATGTCGTCACCAGCGCCGACGTCGTCGAGCAGGTGCACGGCCGCGTAGAGGAACTCGTCGGCGGCGACCGCGCCGAGCTGCACCGCGCTGCCCAGCGGGCCGAGGCTGTCGGTCACCACCGGGGTGGCCACGCCGTCGATGAACTCGTTCGGGCTGGCGGCCAGCTTGCCGCGCACCACGCCGAAGCGGTCGGTGCCCTGGCCGGTGAGCCGGAACGGGGCCAGCTGCCCGACGGGCGCGTCGAACGCCGCGTACTGGAAGTGCCCGCCGGTCCAGAAGTATGCGACGCTGCCCTCGGCCTCGTCGGGGCCGAAGGTGTGCAGGCGGGTTTGGGAGCCGAGCGAGTTGAACGCTTCGGCGTCCACGGACGTGCTGCCTCCGGCGTGCCACAGCCCGGCCTGGCTGTAGGTCAGCGACCGCAGCCCGCCCCACAGTTCGGTGTTGCCGCCGGAGCGGAACGTGGTGCGGGGCAGCGCGGCCCGGGAGGGCTGGAACTGGGTCTCGTTGGAGTACCCGGTGAAGTCCAGGCCGGCGACGTAGCTGAACACGTTGAGCAGGACGGTGGGGTTCATCTGTCAGCCTCCCGGGGCGTACACGTCGAGGGTCCACACGCCGCCGTAGTAGGGGATCTGCCCGACCATCTCGGGGCCCAGCGGCTCGAAGCTGGACACGAAGCACTGCGTGACCTTGCCGCCCAGGTCGACGCCGGAGCCGGTGCCAGCGAACGCCGCGAACACCGACTTCGGGCCGGTGACGTCGGCGTATTCGGCGAGGTGGCGCTCACGCATCCGGTCCAGGACGTTGCAGACCAGCACCACGACGCGGGGCCGCAGGTGCCAGGTGCGGCCCTTGAAGGTGATCCGGTAGTCGATCGGCGGGATCGACACGTACGCGGCGGGTCGGCTGATCTGGTCGGGCATGTAGCCGGTCACGCGCAGGTCGGGGATCGTAGCGAGCTGGTTCTCGATCCCGGCGACGACCTCGGCGATGGTGGGTGCGGCCATGGGTCACCTCGTCCATCCGTCGGGACGGCGGTACTTCGCCAGCAGCCCCTTCACTCGGGAGTTCATCTGCACCCGGTTCACGCCGGGCACCGCGATCTCGGCCCCGGCGAACGGGGTGTCGGCGAGTTTGTGCAGCTCCTCGGTGAGGATCAGGCACGACTCGTGCACCGGCTTTGGGACGGCGTCCCAGCCCCACCGCGCGGTCAGCTGCACCACCGACCGGCGGCGCAGGGGCCGGTAGGCGTGGTTCTCGGCCACGGGGAACGCGTAGGCGCCCACGGCGTCGAGCGCGCTGAACGGCCACCCAGGCTCGCCCTCGACGATCCCGTCGACCGGGTCGAGCTCGTAGTCGGCAGCCGACCACACCTGCTCGTAGACGCCGTCGCCGTCGGCGTCGACCGCGACGACCAGGCCGTCGGTGCTGTAGAAGTCGTCGACACGGCAGCGGCCCCGCGACAGCGGCCGGAAGCGGCGGGCGGTGGCGGTGTCTGCCTTGTTGAACTGCCGGCCGCACCATCGGTTGATGTCCGCCGTCGCGGTGGCCAGATGGCCGGTGAGCCGGTCGTCGTCGTTGGTGTCGTCCAGCGGGATGTCGACGCGGACCTTTGCCTGATCGAGGGTGGCGTACGGGTCGCCCAGGGCCACGGCAGCCTCCTACGCGGGGTCGGCGGGCTTGGCGGCGGCCTTCTTGGCCGGCTTCTTGTCTGCCTTCGTGTCCGCCGCAGCAGGGACCTCGGTGCTGGTCTGATCAGGTGCGGAGTCCGGCGCGGCGCTGTTACCGCCCGGGGTGCTGTCCGGCGCCGTGTCCGGGGCGGTGGCCTCGACGCGCTGGAAGTGCGAGTTGGCGGCCTGCAGCTGAGCGGCCACCTCCGGCGACACCTCGAGTTCGTCGAGGGCGGGCACGATGACCTCGACCCGCTGCGGGCTGTTGGCGTTGTGGCGCAGCCGTACCGGGGCGCGCAGGCCGGGCTTCGGCTTGGGCAGGGACATCGTGGCTCCCTCGTGGGCAGGGCGACGGCCCCGGGCGGATGCACCGGGGCCGTCGCTGAGCGGTGGTTACGGGGTGGTGTTGAACCCGACGGCCGTGTCGTCGTTGGACGCGGCGTCGCCGATGTTCTGGAAGTCCTCGCGCATGAAGCCGACCATCACCCGCTGGTAGGTCTCGCGGTAGATGCTGTCGTCGACCTCGACGTCGAGAGCCATGCGCTGGCCGAACGCCCACTCGTTGCGGTTCACCAGCATGAAGTACGTCTTCGTGGTGGTGGTGCCGTCGTAGACGCCGGTGGCGTTGAGGTTCTCCCGGACGTGCTCGGACACGATGACCGGGACGCCGTACACCCAGCCGATCTGGCCGTTGAGGATCGTGGCCTGCGGCCCCGCCTTGTCGACCGTGATCAGGTTCGCGTCGCCGAGCAGCTGGTGGTAGCCGCTCACGCCGAGAATCAGCGCCATCTCAGCGGGGTTGAGGCCCCACTTGCCCATGGACTTGCGCAGGGTCGCGATGTTCGCCGAGGTGACGGCGGTCAGCGCCTGGCCGGCGTTGGCCAGCGCCCGCTTGCGCAGGCCGTCCCACGCCGTACGGGCGTCGGTGGTCGACGCGCCCACGTCGGAGTCCTGGTGGGTGCCGTCGGAGTCGCCGTCCAGGACGGCCTTCTCCTCGGCGTCCACGAACGCCTGCACGATCTTCTTGCGGACGTACGGCAGGATCGCGTAGGCGCTGTCGGCCTCGAGCGAGCGGGAGAACAGCGCACGCGCGCCGAAGATCTCCGCGTCGAACGTCGGGGCGACGGTGCCCGGCGTGCTCGCGGCCATCTTGGTCTCGGTGTCGCCGGTCGGCTCGGCCACCCGGTACGCGGTGGCGTCGGCGCCCTCCACCGGCCACTTCCACGGGTTCGCGGGCAGGTCGATGCGAGAGAACAGCGGCGCGATCTTGCCCGCCGCGCGGACCTTCTCGTGCAGCACCGAGCCGATGCCGGTCGGCACCCAGTTGCCGCCCTCGCCCGCGGTGTCGACGTCCATCGCGCGCAGGGCGTTGTTCCACCGGTCCTTGAAGATCCGGTGCGAGCGGGCGACCTCGAAGCCGTTGCCGGACGACTTGGCCTGCTTGTCGATCAGCAGGCCGAACAGCACCATGTCGGTCACGACCTGCTGGAAGGCGCGCACCGCGCCGCGGTGGTGCGCGGCGAACTCGCCGATGCGCGGGGCGTACACGGCGCCGCCGTCGGAACCGCGCACCACGACCTGCTCCACCGACGCGCGGGCGCCGAAGGCGTTGGGCCGGAACGTGCCGGTCTTGTCGAAGTCGCCGGCGGGCACCGTCTCGTCGGTGGCCCACAGCAGCTCGTCGAGCGACCGCGACCCGCGCGCGGACGGACCCGCGACGTTGATCATCGGCGCGGCCGTGACCGAGCGGGTGGCGTGCGCCGCGAACCGCGCGGCGTCGCCGTCGGCGACCTCCGAACGCGCGATCAGCGCGTCCAGGCCGGTCTCCGGCGTCTCGAGCTGGGCGACCAGCTCGTCGTGTCGGGTGCGCTCGGCGTCGTCGAGCACGGAACGGCCCGCCTCGCGGGCGGTGTTGAGGATGTCGTCGATCGCGGCGAGCACGCGGGCGCGCTCGTCACGCATCTCCTGCAGGGTCTGCATGTCGATTCTTCCTTCTCAGCGGCGTCGCCGCTGTGCGTTGACGAGTTGGTCGATCGACGGGCCCTGGGGCGCAGGTGCCGGTGCGGCGGGCTGCGCAGGGGTGTCGGTGGCCACCGGCGGGCCCGCTTCCGGGGTGCCGGTGTCGGCGGGCCCGGGCGGGGTGTCGGTGGCGGAGAGCAGACCGAGCAGCTGTGCTCGCTGCTCGGCCGGAAGCTGCCGGACCTCGTCCAGCAGCGACCGCACGCCGACGATGTCGGCGGCGTGGGCTACGGGGAACGGCGTCGGGCCGTACTCGCGCAGGGCGACCTCGACACGTTCGATGCGGGGCAGGCCGTCGGCGCGGGGGGTGCCCAGGCGGGAGTGCTTCCAGATGCCCGAGAACGACTGGCCCCGGATGCCGCCGTCGCGGATCAGCTCGAGCACCATGTCGGCCAGCGGGGTCTTGAGGTAGCGGGACACGGTGAGCAGGCCACGGCCGTCGGCGCGGACCTCGAGCGGCACCGCGATCGGCAGCCCGTACTCGGCCATGGGCTGACCGGACAGGGCCGCGCGGCCGTGGTTGTACAGCACTTGGAAGCGGTCGATGCCGTGGCTCAGGGACCGGTTGAAGCCGGTGGGGAGGATGCACTCCTCGTAGTGGCCGTCCTCGTCGGTGACCTCGTACGGCGTGAAGGTGGCGGCGTACGCGACGACGGTGCGGCCGTCGCCGCCGGCGCGGATCGCGATGTCGTCCAGCGCGATCGAGCGGCGGAACACGTTGACGGTCACGGCAGGTCACCTCCGCTCGGCTTGGTGGGTTCGTTGATGGGGCGGATGCTGCCGTCGGGCATCTGCAGCGACATGTTCTGCGGCACGAGGAACGTGTCCAGGCCGGGCTTGTACGGCAGGTTCTCGCGCATGCGGGGCTCGTCGCGCGACATCCACCCGTCGCTGATCGCGTAGTGGTAGTACTCGGCACGGGACTTGGCGTCGCCGCGCATCAGCCCGTCGAGGTTGAACGACAGGTAGTTGCCGCGCGGCAGCAGGTCGGCGTCGAAGTTCACGTACGCCTCGATGCACTCGACCCAGGGCCGGACGGAGTCCGTGGCGGCGTCGATCGACAGCTGCTCCATCGAGTTGTACGTGGCCCGGTTCAGGTCGTACAGCTTGTGCGGCTGCACGCGCAGCATCCGGGCGACCTCGAGCACGCCGAACTGCCGGGACTCGAGCAGCTGCTGCTGCTGCGGGTCCAGGGTGATCGTGTTGTAGGTGGCGCCGCCGCCGAGCACGCCGAACTCGTGGGCGTTGGCCAGGCCGCGGTGGAACGCCTCCCAGTTGGCCTTGAGGTCGTTGGCCTGGGTCTCGGACAGCACCTGCGGCACCGACAGATAGGCCTGCACGTGCGTGCCCTGGCCGAAGTGACGGCCGGCGTACTCGTCGGCGGCGGCGACGGTGCCGAGGTTCTCCGCGTGGTAGCGGATCGGGTCCAGGCCGAGCACGCCGTCGTAGGACAGGCCCGGGATGTGCAGCACCTCGCGGCGCGTCCACCCGGTCTCGCCGTTGTCGATCTGGAAAATCTTGGTGCCGTCGGTGGCCTGCCCGACGCGCACCCGGTCGGGGTGCAGGTAGCGCAGCCCGATGACGCGGCCGATCGGGTCGCGGATCTTCCACGCGTAGGCGTTGCCGCGGTGCAGCAGCGCCATCACGAAGGACTTGACCAGCCCGAACAGCGGCATCTCGACGTCGGGGATGAGCAGCCACTTCGGGCTCGCCCGCAGCTGGGTGCCGGTCGGGGTGTCGCGGTAGACACCGACCGGCAGCCCCGCCAGCGACTCGGTGAGATACCGGACGCCGGAGTACCACGAGGTTATGCCCAGCGCGCGGCTCACGCCGACGGTCGTGCCGGCGCGGGTCTTGTACGCCGGGCCGCCCACGTGACCCAGCCCGGTGGACTGGCCCAGCAGGTAGCCAAACTCTTCCAGCGTCACCGCCTCGCTGGCACGCTCGGCGGTCTTCGCGCCGCCACGGGCGCGGGCGTTGACGCGGTCGACCAGGCTCATGCCTCACCCCGCCCCGCCGGCCCCCGCTCGGGCTGGCCGGTCGCGGTGACGAAGCCTTCCGCGACCGCGGCCAGCGCCCAGCGCAGGGCCACCCACACGATCCCGACCAGCCACCCGGGTGCGAACAGCACCATGGCCAGCGCGAGCAGCAGCATCCTGCCGGGCCGTACCTGCGTGGCGCGGGCCTCGACGCGGCCGCCGAACGCGGTGATCCGGTCGCCGAGCGTCGGGACCGGGGCCGGTGTCGTCTCAACTGCCTGCACGGCTGCCTCCCAGAATCCATGCGAAGCCCGTCTGTGCAGGCTGGGTGTCGATCAGGTCACGCCACAGGTAGAAGCCGTAGCGGGCGCCGGTGATGGTGACGACCGGGCCGATGTCGACGTCGGAGATGCGCCGCCCCCACGCGATCTGTCCCTGGTCGCCGATCGGGCGTGCCTTGACGTTGCCGACCGCGTCGTCGAGCGGCTGCTGTCCGATGTGGCGCAGCGCCTGCAGCTCGTAGGCGTTGATGAACTGGCCGGTGGCGAGCGCGACGCCCGCCACGTCGAGCAGCAGGACCGCGCCCCGGTGCGGGTGCTCAGGGTCGTCGGGCACCCGGATGCCGTGCTCGGCGAGCTCGGCCAGGAACGCGGCGGTGCCGTTCTTGGTGTCGATGACCCAGCACAGCGGGTCGAGTGCCTCGTGCAGCTCGACCATCCGCTTGACCATCCACGTCGCGCCCGGCCGGTAGTCGATCAGCTGGACGTGCTCGAGGCCGTCCTCGCGCAGGCCGAACAGCCCGATGCTGCCGTGGTCGCGCATGGGCGTGACGTCGGGCATCAGCACCACGTCGCCGTGGCGCTTGGACTCCGGGTCGCGCATCGCCTTCCACTGCTCGGGTCGCAGCAGCACCCCCGCGGCCTTGGACTGGGCGGGCCAGATGCCGAGCCGCTCCTGCGCGAAGTCGCGCGCGGCCATCGACAGCCGCTCCCGCGCGATCGTCTCCAAGGTGATCCGGTGCGGGCACGCCGGGTTGGTGGCCTGCCACAGATCCCGGCTGTCGAGGTCGATCTCGTCGAGGTGGTCCAGGTCGCCGCCGGCGCCCCAGTCGCGGTAGCCCAGCGACGGATCCTGCGACCACGCGGCCTCGCCGTCGGGGCGCTCGAGCGTCGGGTCGCCGCGGTGGCGCAGCCGGTACATCACCTCGCCGGTCTCGCCGTCCAGCGGCGGGCTCGAGGTGTAGATGAACTGGCCGTTGGGCCGGGCCGATACGGTGGGCAGCAGCGCACGGTGCTGGCTGTTGGTGTACGCGAACGCCTCGTCGATGATGTTCAGGTCACCGCTGAATCCCCGGCCGGAGCCTTTCGACCTGGCGATGAACTTGATGCGGCCGACGAGCCGACCCTTTTCGTCGTACCTTTCGAATCCCTCTTCGCCGTTCGTACGGCAGATCTTGATAAGGATTCCATCGACATCCCAATGGGTGTCGGTCTTCGGGTTGATCTGCGTACCGAGCGCCTTGACCAGGTTCTCGACCCGCAGGAAAGCTTCCATCGCAGTCTTGTATTCGTGGGCGCTCCACATGATGAGGCGCTCGCCGAATAGCAGCAGACCCGCCAGCGCCCGGATTTCGAGCGCGCCGCCTTTGCCGTTCTGGCGCGGCACCCACTCGGCGTACTCGAAGCACGCCCACTTGCCGTCGGCGCGCACGCCGCACATGACCTCGAGGCTGTCGGCCTGCCACGGGTCGGCTTCCAGCCCGGCCCGGCGCGCCAGCTCCACGGCCTCGGGGCCGAGGGAGAACACGTACGCCGGGTGGGTGCTAACCCGCGGTGCCCGTTCGCTGCAGCTGGTCGAGTCGGGCTTGGATGCGAGCAGAGAGGTCGCCAAGGCTGCTCACCTTCCCGCCGCCGGTGGTCGTGTCGGGTGCCGCCGGCGTGGCCGGTACGGCACCGCCGGTCGGTGATCCGGCCGCCGCGGCGCGGGCCTGGCGCAGCTCGGTGAGGATCTGCTTGAGCGCCAGCGAGAGCATCCGCTCGTTACCGACGGCGTTGTCGATGGTCAGCACGATCTCGGAGTCCTCATCGGGCAGCGCGAACCGCAGCCACTCCGACTCGTCACCGCGCAGCACGCGGTCGAGCCGCTCGAGCCGGTCGACGATCCGGCACGCCGAGACGATCAGCACCCGGTCGGCGCCGAGCGCGTCGTCGCCGCCGAGCTCGCCCCACAGCCGCAGACCCTCCCGGCCCAGCGACGGAGCCTTGGTCACGCGTGACGTCTCCGCAGGTGGGGGTGCCGTCTCGGTCACGGGTGTCACAGTCGTGACCGCGTCGCACCGTCCCGGGACGCACAAGCTGTGATCGTCGCGCGAATGTGCCCTTGACCTGCGCTTTCGTAGTGCCGCTGAGTCCGCCACCAGGGCCTCCTCCGGCCGCCGCGTCCCCGGTCATCGCGGGGGGAGATGGGAAGGCCTTCGGCTGGGGTGATAGCGCCCCTGGCCAGCGATGATGCGACCCCCTACCCCCTCTGACCTGGTCAGATGCTCGCAGGGTCGATCGCGATGACCTGGGTCGCGCGCCGCGTGCGCTCGCGCCTGGCCTCGGCCTTGCGCTGGTGCATCCGCGCTGCTCCCTTGCTCGCGTTGCAGCTCAGGTGCACGCTGGCCAGGTTGGCAGGGTCGGCGATGTCGCCACCGTCCTGCAGCTCACGCACGTGGTCGATGCTGCGGGACATGGGATCCGGCCAGGCCAGCGTCCAGTCGATCGGCTTGCCGCAGGGTCGCTCGGCGCGACCCGGGCATACGTAGCCTGGCGTGCTGCTGTCCCTGGCGTAGACGATGCGGGCCAGCGTCCTGCGCAGCCCGCCCAGTTCGGACCACTGGCGGGCCACGGCATCACCCCCGCAACGACCGCGGCCCGCTGTCCATGTGGACTGCGGGCCGTGGGCAGACTGCTCTCAGGCAGTCGGTGTGAACAAATGGTCATGGAGGGGCGGTCACGTTGTCAAGCTGACGTGGCCGACCTCGCCCACCGCGCCGCTTGCGTGCCTCGATCGCGGCGGCCTCGTCCAGCGGGAATCGCACCTCACGGCGGCCGAGCCCGTCGACCGACCGCACCGACCGCAGCCCGTCACGCTCGGCCCAGCGCCGCACCATCGCTGCGGTGACGTCGGGGCCCAGCGCCGCCGCGATCTGCGCGGCCGTGCCCCACTGCTTGCCCTCGAGCAGGATCATCCGGCCAGCACCTTCCGAGCCCGGTCCGCCAGGTCGCTGCCCGTCGACCAGATGTGGCCGACGCCGGCCGCCCGGACCGGCATCCGGCACGGGCAGTCCTCGCCTGCGCAGTGGCACCCGGTCGCCCGGCACACGACGGTCGTGGCCACCGACGCGGTGAGCACCGATAGCTGCCGCACGCCGCACGCCGGGCACGCCATGCCCGGCACGGGGCTGTCGTCCGGGGCGATGTAGAGCAGCGTCCTGATCTGGCCGTCGGCCTCGCCGAACCACAGCGCCAGCTGAGCGGCCGTCCACGGGTGCAGCCGCGGCACGGCACGGCACATCAGCGCCACCGGATCGGCGGGCATCTGCGGCCACTGCGGCCGGCGGAAGCCCAGCTTGCCCGCCAGCCACCACAGGGTGTCGGTCACCGACTCGGCCAGGCCCCACAGGTCAGCCGACCGCGACCGGCCGGCCGGGCCGGACATGCCCACGCCCAGCGCCGCCCCGGCCGTCGGGTCGCCGTGCCCACCGCCACCACCGCCGGTCGACGGCGACCATGCCCGCACGGGCGCGGCGCTGGTCAGCTGCTCGGTCAGCGCCGCCGCTCGAGCCCGGCCGATCGCCGTGCCCAGCCGGTGCCGCGCGACGTCCAGGCTCCACGCGGCCGACCGGGCGTGCAGCTGGTGCGGGTGCAGGTCGGTCACCGGCCACCACCAACGGACGTGCCCTGCAGCCGCACCTCGCCGCTGCGGTTGTCCACCAGACGCCACGCGCCCAGCGGCAGCTCGTCGTCGATCACGACCGACAGGCCAAGCAGCGCGTCGAGGTTTGGCGCCCACGCGGGTCGCGGCGCGGCGCGGGGCAGCGAGTCCATGGTCGCGCTCGACACGCGGATGTGCGTGCCGTGGTACTCCCCGGTCTCGTGATGGCGGCGCATGGCCCCCGTCAGGGTCTGCGGCAGCCGGGCCGGCCACACGCCCAGCACATCGCGGTAGAAGCTGGGCCGCAGCGGCTCGCCCAGCACGCGGTCGAACTCCTTGCGCATGTAGGCGGCGATCTCGTCCATGATGCTGGCGTCGGGGCTGTAGCCGTCCACGTGCTGCTCGTCGCTCATGGCCTGGCCTTCCGGTCGTCGTCCTGAGCGAAGCCGATCGGAGCGCGCGGCGGGCGCGGGCTCGCCACGGCGTCGCGGTACAGCACGAGAGCCTGGTCGGCGAGGTCGTCGACCGCGCACTCGTTGGCGGTCAGCTCGACGGTGACGTCACCGACGGTCAGCTTGACGGTGGGCATCAGTTCTCCTCGTCGTGCAGGCCGCAGCGGGGGTCGCGGCCAGGAACCTGCCGCTCGCCGCCGCCGACCACGGCCACGGTGTGGACGGGGCAGATGCACCCGGCCTTGCGGATGGTCTCGGCCGCCTTGGTCGCGGCGCTGATCATGGCGTCGCCGTACTCGACCCGGTACATGCTGCGGACGATGTCGATGTAGGTGTCGAGGCCGGCCAGCGCGGCCAGGACGATGCGGCGCCGCTCGGCGCGGACGGCGTCCTCGCGCTCGCCGCGATAGCGGTCCTCGATGTGGCGCAGGCAGCAGCCCGGCACGTCGGCGTGGTACGTGCTGCCGTTCTGCTGGTGCAGGTGGGTCAGGATCATCAGGTCACTCCCTGGATTTGCCTCTGCGTCCACGGCGGCCACGGGATCGGTGTCTGGGCATGGGGGTGGCCTGGATCTGGGCAGGCTCGTCCCCCGGGGTGGGGGTGGGGCTTCCCGACCCGACCCGACCCGTACCCGACCCGACGCGGCCAGGATCCGGAGGCAGGCTTCCTGCGGTTCCTGTGGCTCGGTGGGCGTGCTGGTCAGCGGTCTTTGATCTTGGGGCGGTGTCCGCCGGGGTGGCGGGTCGCGGGGCGCGTGGTCCCGGTACGGCCGGGGTCGCGGGGCGCGGTGTCCCGCCGGCGGCGGGGTCGCGGGGCGCGTGGTCCGCCGGGGCGGGTCGCCCGGTGGCGGTGCTGGGCGTGGTCTGGCTGGCGGCCAGGTCGCCGGGCGCGGTGTCCGCCGGGGTGGCGGGTCGCGCGGTGGTGCCGGTGGTGCGCGCGGCGGCCCGCCGGGTGCGGGTTCGCGCGGGGTTGGACGGGTTGACGATGATGCCGCGCTCGGTGAGGAACGCGACGGTCTCGTCGCCGTAGAACGGGTCCCGGGGCACCGGGAGCAGGTTCCACGGTTCGCGGTCGCGGCGGCCGGCGTTGCAGCCGTTGCAGGCCACGCACAGGTCGTCGGGGCCTTCGGCGCCCTGGCCGGGGATGCGGTGGTCGTAGGTTCCGGCGCGGGTGCCGGTGCGGGCGTTCCAGTCGACGATCTGGCCGCAGTGGCGGCAGCCGTCGCCGTCGCGGTGGCGCACCGCGGCGGTGAGCTTCTTGTTGCCGGTGTCGCGCTTGCGGACCTTCTCCCACTCGACCTCGGCCTTGAGCCGGACGTGCACGAACTCCTCGGACTCGCGCACCAGCTCGTAGGCGGTGCCGTCCTCGGTCCGGGTCCAGTACCCGGCTCGCTCGGCCAGGTCGGCGAGCCGCCGCCAGTGCGGGGTGCGGGCCTGGGCGGCGATGGTGCCGACGGGCACGACGTAGTCGCCGGCGCGGGCGGCGCGGACGGCGCACGCGTCGACCAGGCCGCGCAGCAGCAGGGCCATGAGGGCCATGTCGGTGGCGGCGTCGAGGGTGGGCCAGGTGGGGTCGGGATCCCACGCCAGGGGTGCGGTGACGGCGTCGAAGTCGTTGGCGGTGTCGCTGGTCTTGAGCCACGTCATGGCGGGTCACCCCCTCCCCTGGTCATTGATCGATTCCGATTTGGCTGGTGGTGCGGTGCGGCCCGGCCCCGTACGCGGCGGGGCCGGGCCGTGGGGTGTCGGGTCACAGGGACTGGCCGGGCTCGCTGCTCGGGCTGGGCGGGGTGTCGCGGGCGGGCGACGGGGTGACCTCGATGCCGTGGCGGGTGAGGTACTGGACCGTCGCCGCGCCGTAGTGCGGGGCCAGCGGCCGGGGCGCGGGGGTGAGGCTGCCGGGCGCGGCCGCGTAGGCGCGGGCGCACTCGGCGCAGGACACGACCACGACGTCAACCCCGTCGACGGCCTTGGCGGGGTCCAGCGGCGCAATGCGGCCGGACCGGGCCGACCGCGGGTTCCAGACCCAGTCGACGAGGGCGCCGCAGAATCGGCACTCGTCGCCGTCGCGGACCCGCGCGGCGGTCGCGATGGCGGTGTAGGTGCCCGGCTGCGGTTCCGGGCGGTCGGGAGAGTGCGGGCTGACGGCGGCGGTGCCGCGCACGCGTCCGAACAGGTCCATGGCGAGCACGGCGAGGTCGGGCAGGGGCGGGATCTGGGCGCCGGGCCCGTACGCGAACACGATCTCGTCGATGGTCGACGGGGTCTCCCGGCGGACGCGGATGGTGAGCGCGGCGGGCAGCTCGCCGACCGCGGTCAGGTCGTAGGTGCCCTCGGCGGGGTCGAACGTGTCGTCGGGGCTGATGGTGAGGGTGCCGTCCACGGGCGTGTCTCCCTGGGTCGTCGGGTCAGGTGGTGATGAGCCGGCCGGAGCCGGTGCAGGGTTTCTGGCCGGGCTGCAGCGCCCGGTAGCCGCGGGAGTGGTTGGCGACGCGGCGGCGCAGGCTGATGGCCAGGCCGGTGACGCCACACTCGCGGCACCGGGTCCGGCACGGGGACATGGCCTCGAGCAGCACCTCCCGGCGCCGGGCCTGGTTGGCCGGGGTGTCGGCCTCGAGCGGGTCGGGCAGCAGGTACCGCTCGCGCTCGATCGCGCGGTACTGCTCGGCGATGAGGAGGTCGGCGAGCAGGGCGCCAGCGTGATCGTTCACTGCGGATGCCCGTCGGTGTCGGCTTCCGCAGCGTCCTGCTGCCGCCCGCGCCAGTCCTGGTACGGGCCGAGCTGGGTGAATTCACCCCGTGACTCCATGCGGACAGCGGCCAGCAGCATGATGCTGTGCTCGCCGCCGGCGACGATGCCAGCGTGGCGGACGCAGGTGGCCTGCCCGTTTATGACGGTGACCATCTCGGTTTCTGCGGTCGCGTCCTCGCCCAGGTCGGGACGTGGGAGGACGTAGAGGCAGATCGAGCAGATCAGCGGCGGCATGGGGTTCCTCCTCAGGCCGCGGCCGTGGGGATCGCGGTCTGCCCGGCGATCTGGATGTTGGTGTGGTCGGCGTCGAGCGGGCCGCCCTTGCACACGCGGCAGGTGTTGTCCGGCTTCGGCAGGTAGAGGTGCGGCTGCTTGGCCAGCACGCTGCGGCAGGTGCCGCAGATGTCGAGCTCGCTGTAGCGGATCCAGCCGGCATCGGTGGCCCACGCGCGCAGCTGGGCGGCGTCGTCGCAGAGGATCGCGCCCTCGGTGTCGTGGTCGACGAAGGTGACCTCGCAGTCCTCGACGATGATGTCGAGGTCGGCGGGCAGGCTGTCGCAGTCGAGCTGGTGGTAGATCTTCGGTGGGGCGGCCATCAGTTGCCTCCGGTGGCGGTCGGGTTGGCGATTTCGAGCAGCACGTCGGCGTGGCATGGCTCGCCCGGGGCGCACCAGCAGGCGAGCAGCCGCCCGGCCAGCTCGGTGCGGATTCGGGCGACCAGCTCGGGCCGGGCGTCGAGGTGCGCGCGGTAGAGCTGGATGGCGGCGCGGACGGCCGCGTCCGGGGTGGCGAACCCGCCGCCGATGGCGGGCTCCCAGGCGTGCACGACGAGCCACTCGGCGCCGTCGCGGCGGACGGTCCACGGGTTGCCCCACGGGCCCGGCCGGCCGACGTAGATGGCGGTGTCGGGCAGGCGGGATCCGCGGGTGCGCAGCCGCTGCACGCGGCCGGGCCCGGCCGGTGTGCCGCCGCCGTTGGGGGCGGCGAGCAGCGCGAGGGCGTCGAGCTGGCCGGGCACGGCGCGGGCCGGGCGGCTGGTGCTGATGTGGTTCGGTGTGGGGTTGGGCCAGCGGCGTGCGGCGCACTTCGGGCCGTAGCCGAGGCGGCGGGACTTGGCGTCGCGCAGCACGTGGTTGCAGTCGCCGCAGCGGCGGGGCTTGTGCTTCCTCTTACCCACGGTCGTCACCGCCGAGCAGGTCGCGCCATGCCCTGTTGGTGAGGGCGCGCTGGCGGGCTTTCCAGCCGCGGGCGTATCCGGCGTACTCGGCTGACTTGATCATGCACAGCGTGAGCACGAAACCGAGCGCGAGCAGCACGGCGTCGAGGCCGTGCAGCGTCGTCACCACCAGCGCGGCCGCCGTGGCGCACAGCGCTGCGCGGAGCCACCGCGCTGCGATCTGCTCGGCGCGCTCCGGGGTCATGGGGCTGGCGGGCCTACGCATCGGCGGTGTCCCGCCGGGCGTGGTCGGCGATGTGCTCGAGCGCCCAGTCGACGGCCTCGCCGAGGGTGAGGTAGCGGCCGTCGGCGTTGGGCTGGTGGTCCATGCACGCCTCGTCGCTGCGGCACAGCACGGCGACGCCAGGGCTCTCGCCGTCGGGCTCGACGGTGTAGTCGCGCCAGGTGATCGCAGGCTCGGCCGGGCTTGCCGGCTGCGGCATGTCGGGCAGCGCGCCGGTGGCGTCCCGGGCCGCCCGGTCGATCATCAGGATCCGTTCCTCGGCGAGCGCGGCGACCTGGACGAGGCGGGCGCGCATCCCGGCGGGGTCGGTCTCCTCCCGGGCGCGCATCGCCTCGGTGAGCAGCTCGACGAAGACGAGCGGACCGTTGTTCCGGCCGATGCGGTGGGAGAACAAGCGGTGCCGGGCCGCCTCGACCTCGTCGGCCAGGGTCGCCTTCGGGTACGCGACGCTGATGTCGTCGGGGTTGACGCCGCGCTCGACGAGGGTTTCCCACAGCCAAGCACCGGCCTCGCCGCCGTCCTCGAGCATCTCGTGCAGGGCGATGGCCTCGACCTCGGCGGCCTGCGGGTTGTGGCGCATCAGCGCGTCGAGCATCCACGCCCAGCCGGTCGCGTGGATCGCGCTGTTGATGACCTGCACGCGCAGCACGTCGCCGATCGGCACGTCGCGGTGGTCCATCATCACGCGCCAGCACCGGTGGCCGTTGGTCAGGGTCTCGACGAGCTGCTGCTTGGCACTGGTCGGCGGCGGCTCGGGCATGTCGGGCAGCGGCACCGCCACGGGCGGAATCGTCGCGCCGCGGGTGCGGGTGGGCAGGGTGTCGGTCACAGGACATCTCCGGTGGTCTCGATGGTGAGGACGGGTGCCTTGCCGGCGGCGCGGCGGCACGGGACGCACAGCGGGTG
>NZ_JBFAOU010000145.1:0-20886 GCF_040675365.1 Catellatospora sp. NPDC049609
GCGCGCAGCGTGGCGGGCACGTCCTGAACATCGGCTCGGTCGGCGGCTTCGCCACCGCGCCCGGCGTCGGCATGTACGGCGCCACCAAGTTCGCCCTGGAGGGCATCTCCGAGGCGCTGCATGTGGTGGGTCAGCTGCCGACCGGGCGCGGCGGCAGCGCGTGCCGGAGATCTCCGCGGGTCGTACGCCGACTTCGCCTGCTGCAGGCGCGGTTGGTCGGCGCCGTAGCAAGCCGCGTCCACGGCACACCCCGAGAGGCGCGATCGGTGTCGGACGGACGGGGTGGCTCAGGCGCCCGCATGCGACCGGCGGTGGGCTGTGCTCAGCCGAGGGTGATCTGGCCGTCCTTGACGGTGACGGCCTTCGGACCGAGGGGCAACGGGGCGGGGCCCAGGACGACCGAGCCGTCGGTCGCCGAGAAGCGGCTGCCGTGGCAGCGGCAGATGATCTGGTCGTTCTCCACCTCGGTGACCTGGCAGCCCCAGTGCGTGCAGATCGAGGTGAAGGCCTTGAAGTCGCCTGCTACGGGTTGGGTGACGACGACCAGCGCGGTGCTGTAGACCTTGCCTCCGCCGACCGGGATGTCAGTGGCCGGGCCGAGCACGACGGGGTCGGCGACGGGCTCGACGGGGTCGGCCGCAGGCTCGGCGGAGCAGGCGGCAGGTGAGCCCTGGGTGCCTATCAGGCTGCCAGCGGCTGCTGCGCCTGTGCTGGTCAGTAGTGTTCGTCGCGTCGCGCCCATGACCATCCCCGGTGTTGATCGGCAATCGGCAGCCTAGCGTCATCATTGGCACGCGGTGTCCCTTTTGCCGTATCTGACCAACGTGGCGGCAGGGCAGGCGGCTCCAGCGGAAGACCGTATCCAAGGTTCCTAGGATGACCGAGGCGCTGTGAATCCGGCCGCCTCACCCGAGCAGCGCAAGCCTGTGCTCATCATGCGTGTCTGCGGGATCTAGGGATGCTGTGAGCAGGGCACTGCGTGACGTTCCATGAGCACGCCACAACGGTGGACGCCGCTAACATCCGGTCCGGCTTGTACGAACATCGCACCGGCTGTCGCCGTCCAAAGGACTGGCGCATGTTGATCAGGAAGCTGCTGGCGCGGTCGCGGCCGGACTTGCGGTCGCCGGGGCGTCGACGCCGGCGCCGCTGATCCCGACGAACCGCCGCACGACCTGGTCCTGTGCTGCGACGTCGCCGACCCGCACTTCGGTGGCGTCGCGGATTGCCACGATGACCACCCCTGGGACGACGGCGGTTTCGTCACCCGGCAGGCCGGTTCTTTCCCCGATTACCTGGACCTTCTGCACCAGGCCGACGGTCAGCTTCGGCGGCGATCGGCCGTCCGGCGATGCGGTGACAGGCCGACGTCGGCGGCCCGCCGAGTTGCCAAGCCGCCGCCGGTGATGCTAAATCTGCGTTGGCACTCCGGTAGGGAGAGTGCCAACGCAGGAAGGGGATCGCGGTGAGTCAGGTGGAGACGTTCGAGTTCCAGGCCGAGGCCCGGCAGCTGCTGCAACTGGTGATCCACTCCATATACTCGAACAAGGACGTGTTCCTGCGGGAGCTGGTCTCCAACGCCTCCGACGCCCTGGACAAGCTGCGCCTGCAGTCGCTGGTCGACAAGGAGCTCGACGCGGACACCAGCGACCTGCGCATCGAACTGGAGATCGACCGCGAGCAGCGCACCCTGACCGTGCGCGACAACGGCATCGGCATGACCCGTGCCCAGGTGGTCGAGCTGATCGGCACCATCGCCCGGTCCGGGACCGCGGAGTTCGTCAGCCGCTGGCAGCAGGCCAAGCAGGACGGCACCGCCGAGCTCATCGGCAAGTTCGGCATCGGGTTCTACTCCAGCTTCATGGTCGCCGACCGGGTCGTCATGGTGACCCGGCGCGCGGGGGAGGCCGACGGCACCCGCTGGGAGTCCACCGGCACCGACACGTACGAGATCTCCACCGTCCCTGACGCCCCCGCCGGCACCAGCGTCACGTTGCATCTCAAGCCGGCCGACGAGGACGACCACCTGCACGACTACACCGACCCGGCCGTGCTGCGGCGCATCGTCAAGCGCTACTCCGACTTCATCGCCTGGCCGATCCGGATGCGCCAACCCGACGCCGAGCCGGAGACGGTCAACTCGATGAAGGCTCTGTGGTCGCGGCCCGCCGCCGACATCAAGCCCGAGGAGTACACCGAGTTCTACCGGCACGTCAGCCACGACTGGACCGACCCGCTGGAGACGATCCACCTGCGCGCCGAGGGCACCCTGGAGTTCGACGCGCTGCTGTTCC
This sequence comes from Catellatospora sp. NPDC049609, assembly GCF_040675365.1. Lineage (NCBI taxonomy): Bacteria > Bacillati > Actinomycetota > Actinomycetes > Micromonosporales > Micromonosporaceae > Catellatospora > Catellatospora sp. NPDC049609. The sequence continues at coordinate 2,295 of NZ_JBFAOU010000145.1, forward strand.
TGCCCGCCCGCGCTCCGTACGACCTGTACTCCCGAGCGGCGCGGCGCGGCGTGCAGCTCTACATCAAGCGTGTCTTCATCATGGACGACTGCGAGGCGCTGCTGCCGGAGTACCTGCGCTTCGTCAAGGGCGTCGTCGACTCCGCTGACCTGTCGCTGAACGTGTCCCGGGAGATCCTGCAGCAGGACCGGCAGATCCAGACGATCCGCCGCCGGCTGGTCAAGAAGGTCCTCGGCACGTTACGGGACATGCTCGCCAAGGATCCCGACCGCTACGCGGGCTTCTGGCGCGAGTTCGGCCCGGCCGTCAAGGAGGGCCTGGTCAACGACCCCGACAACCGGTCGGCGATCCTCGACGTGGTCCAGCTCGCCTCCACCCACGACCCGGCCCGGCCGACCACGCTGCGCGCGTACGTCGAGCGGATGAAGCCCGACCAGACCGAGATCTTCTACCTGGTCGGCGAGCACCGCGCCACGCTGGAGAACTCGCCGCACCTGGAGGCGTTCGCGGCCAACGGCATCGAGGTGCTGCTGCTGCACGACCCGGTCGACGCGATGTGGGTCGACCTGGTCGGCGACTACGACGGCAAGGCGTTCGCCTCGGCCAGCCGCGGCGAGGTGGAGCTGAAGACCGAGTCCGACCAGGCGCCCGCCGCCGAGTACGACGCGCTGCTGGCGTGGATGGGCACGCGTCTGGCGGAGAAGGTCAAGCAGGTGCGGCTGAGCACCCGGCTGACCACGTCGGCGGCATGCCTGGTGTCGGACGCGTTCGACGCGTCTCCGGCGCTGGAGAAGCTCTACCGGGCGATGGGCCAGGACCTGCCGCAGACCAAGCGCATCCTGGAGCTGAACCCGCAGCATCCGCTGGTGGAGAAGCTGCGCGCCGCGCACGGCGAGCGCGGTGACGACGACACGCTGGCCGAGACGGCCGAGCTGCTGCACGCGATGGCGGTGCTCGCCGAGGGCGGCGCGCTGGACGACCCGGCCGGGTTCACCCGCCGGCTCGCCGACCGGCTGTCGCGCACCCTCTGACCGCGCTCACCCGGGCGCGAGGTGTTTCGCGGCGGTGGTGGCGTGTCCGGTGCCCTCCGGTGTCCGCCGGCCGGACACCGGACCGCCACCTGCGAAGCGGGGCCGCTATGCGTATCCGCCGACCGCCGAGACAGGCGAGAGCCCGCCGTCACTGCGCCGAGAACGGGTGCCCGGTTCCGCGTACGGCGAGTTGGACGCGCGCACCGGGACCGTACGCGGCCGGCTCGTCGAGTAGCCGCGCGATGATGGCGGTGCCGTCGTCCAGTCGCAGGTCGAGTACGGAGTCGTGGCCGTGGAAGCGGCAGCGGTCCACGGTGGCGGGCACGGCCTGCGAGTGGGTCCCTGGCGCGGTCACCTGGATCTGCTCAGGGCGGATCAGCACGGTGATGGTGCCGGTGCGGGGCTGCGCGAGGGTGATGCCGCCGAGTGCGGTGCGGGCGTTTCGCCCTTCGCTGACGGCGGGTAGCAGCACGGCGTCGCCGACGAAGCGGGCGACCCACGGGTCGGCGGGCGATCGGTACACGTCGGCGGGGCTGCCCTGCTGCCGGACCTGCCCTTGGTGCATGACGACGACCTGGTCGGCCATCGACAGCGCCTCGGCCTGGTCGTGGGTGACCAGCACGGCGGTGGCGCCGTCGGCGAGCAGTGCGGTGCGCACGTCGGTGCGCAGTTCGGCGCGGAGCCCGGCGTCGAGGGCGCTGAACGGCTCGTCGAGCAGGACGAGCCGGGGCCGGGGCGCCAGCGCGCGGGCGACCGCGACGCGCTGCTGCTGTCCGCCGGACAGCTGGTGCGGCATGCGTCTGCCGTAGCCGGCCAGCCCGACGAGGGTCAGCACCTGCTCGATGCGGTCGCTGCGGCGGCCGGCGGCGTCCAGGCCGTAGCCGACGTTGCCGGCCACGTCCAGGTGCGGGAACAGCGCGCCGTCTTGCGGCACGACGGCCACCCCGCGGCGGTGGGCCGCCAGGTGCAGGCGGGGCCCGGCGACGGGGCGGCCGGCGAGCACGATGTCGCCCTCGTCGAGGTGTTCGAAGCCGGCGATGCAGCGCAGCAGGGTGGACGCCGACGGCCGGCCGCCCTGCTCGGACCTGGCCGGCGGCGGCAACGGCATCGTCGGTTTCCTGCTGGCCAGCTGGCGCACCGGCACGCCGTCGCAGCACAACGTGATCCACGGCAACACCTTCGTCGCCCACTGCCCGGCCCCATGCGTCGGCACCGGCTACTTCGCCACCCGCGGCACCGGCTTCGACGCGTCCGGCAACTGGAGCGCCTGCACCGCCAACTACTACACCGCCAACAATCCGTACGGCTCCCACGTCGGCTCCACCCGGGGCGGCGGCAACTGGTACGCGGCCGACACGGACTGCTCCGGTCCGGCCTCGCCCGCACCCTGCAACGCCGACGACCACCAGCATCCGACCAGCGTGAACTGGGCCCGCAACGACGGTTTCGCCTTCTACTGACCGTGGCGGCGGCCGGGCCGAAGGTGGCGGCCGACTACTGTCACGCCGACGGCACGGCCGGGCCGGAGGAGTTCGCCGGCCCGCTGACCGCCGACTGCGTCGCCGTCGCACCGGACCATCGGTGCGACGGCGACGGGGGTGGCTCGGGGTGCTCACAGCCGGCCCGCCGCCCCCGTCGCCGCGGGCCGGCGCGTCATCATCGGCGGTTCGGCGCGGCGGTGGGGCCCAGGCCCGCGATCACGACCGCCGCGACCACCGCGTGCAGGCTGACCAGCGCGCCCTGCGCGGCCGGGCTCGCGCCACCGGCCGCGCCGAGCAGCGAGATCACGAACACGCAGACGGCGATGATCGTCCACGTACGACGCGGGCGCGCGGCCCGTCGGTCCAGCAGGGCCAGCAAACCCCACCCGGCCAGCGCGGCCAGCGCGGCGGTCACCGCCACCGGACCCGCACCGACGTCGGTGACGGTGTCGCCGTTGCGCACCGCAAGCTCGATGTGCGCGAGTTCGTGCAGGAAAAGCCAGGTGATGGTGGACGTGATGACGGAGGCCGCGACGACGGAACCCCGCTGCACCATTCTGCTCGTTCGCATCATGCGCTCATGGTCTGCGTCGGGCGCGGGTGACCACATCGACCGCTCGCGCTCACCGCGTACGACTTTGGTCAGTGGCCGGCCTGCGTGGCCGGCGCCTAGCCTGGGCCCGTGACCAGCCCTGCGCCTCCACCCGCGGCAACCGCCGCGTCGACCGTCGGGGTGACCGCGCTGACCACCGTCGTCCTGTGGGGCGCGGGCACCAGTCACCTGCTGCTCGACGTGGCCACCTCCGTGGTCGCCGTCGCGCTGACGCCGCTCCTGCTGCGCCGCAACGTGCCCAGCGCCGTGGTGGCGAACCTGCTCGCCGCGCTGTCTCCGGTCGCGACCCCCGCGGCGACCATGAGCACCCTGGTCACCGCGCGCCTGCACCCGTTCGGCACGGCCGCCCGCGTCGCGGCGCTCGGTGTCGCCGCGCAGGCCGTGCAGGGCTGGTGGCGGTCCCCGCAGGGCCTGTCCTACGGCTGGTGGCTGCTGCTGATGGGCGTGGCCCACGCCGCACTGGTCGGCTGGGGCGCGTGGTGGCGGGCACGTGCGGAGCTGGTGGCGTCGCTGCGCCAGCGCGCCGCGCAACTGGAACAGGATCAGGCGCATCGCATCGCCGAAGCCCGCGTGGCCGAGCGGGCTCGGATCGCCCGCGAGATGCACGACGTGCTCGCCCACCGACTGTCCCTGGTCGCTACCTACGCCGGGGCGCTGGAGTACCGGCCCGATCTGCCGCCGCACCGGCTCGCCGAAGCGGCAGGCGTTGTCCGCGAGGGCGTCCACCAGGCTCTGGGAGAGCTACGCGAGGTGATCACGCTGCTGCGGGACGCGACCGACGACGACCTGCCCGCACCGGGGCTCGACGACCTACCCGCGCTGGTCGCCGAGTGGGCACAGGCCGGCCAGGTCGTCCGCGTCGACGGCGGCATCGATACCGCGGTCCCGCCCACCGTCGGCAAGGCGGCCTACCGGGTCCTGCAGGAAGCGCTCACCAACGCACGCAAGCACGCGCCCGGCGAACCGGTCGACGTCGTCCTCAGCGGTAAGGCAGGTGGCAGCCTGCTCATCGAGGTGCGAAACGCCCTGGTCGCGCCGGCCGTCATGACCGGTGGCGGCTCAGGGCTGGCCGGGCTGGCCGAACGGGTGCGCCTGGCGGGCGGCCGGTTGCAGCAGGACGCCGACGGTGGCGAGTTCAGGCTGCGGGTATGGCTACCGTTGCCGGCATGAGCGGACCGGTGCGCGTGGTGATCGTCGACGACGACGCGCTCGTGCGGGCCGGCCTGGCGATGATGCTCGACGGCGCGGCGGGCATCACCGTGGTCGGCGAGGCCGGCGAGGGCGGCGCGGTCCCGGGTCTGCTCGACCGGCACGCCGTCGACGTCGTGCTCATGGACCTGCGGATGCCGGGCGTCGACGGGATCGCGGCCACCCGCCGGGTGCGGGCAAGACCCCGCGCGCCCGAGGTCATCGTGCTGACGACCTTCGACGCCGACGAGCACGTGATCCGGGCGCTGCGCGCCGGGGCAAGCGGATTCCTGCTCAAGGACACCCCGCCGGCCCGCATCGTCGAGGCCATCCGGCAGGTCCACGCCGGAGAGCCGTTCCTGTCCCCGGCGGTGACGCGGCGGCTGATGGCGCGCGTCGTGGCCGACAGCGGCGCGTACGAGCGGGCCCGTGCCGCGCTCGCCAAGCTGACGCCCCGCGAGTACGACGTCGCGGCAGCAGTGGCGGCGGGCAGGTCCAACGCGGAAATCGGCACGATGCTCGGCATGACCGTGGCGACGGTGAAGGCGCACCTGACGCACATCTTCGCCAAGCTCGACGTCGACAACCGCACCCAGATCGCGATGCTCGCCCACGACGCCGGCCTGGTCTGACGCACCCGCGCCGCGCGACAGACCGGTCTTACCTCCGGGTGACCCGCATGGCCGTCGCCGCGTCCCGCCGGCGACAGGTCTCGACCACCGTCGAGATGTCGAAGAACATGCTCACCGTGCCGGGCCCCGCTCACCGCCGGCCGTGGCGTCGAGCCACGCCAGCACGGCCAGGACCCGGCGGTTGTCGTCGAGGGTCGGCGGCAGGTCGAGCTTCGTCAGGATGTTGTTGATGTGCTTGTCGACAGCCTTCTCGGTGACGTGCAAACGGGCGGCGATGGCGGCGTTCGAACGGCCCTGGGCGACGAGCGAGAGCACCTCACGCTCGCGGCCGGTGAGGCGGTCGAGCGGGCGGGCGCAGAGCAGCCCGGCCACGACCTCCGGGTCGAGCACGGTGCCACCGGCAGCGACCTGGCGCACGGCCGCCACGAACCCGTCGACGTCGATGACCCGGTCCTTGAGCAGGTACCCCACCGATCCGGTGCCCGCGGCCAGCAGTTCGCGGGCATAAAGCGGCTCCACGAACTGGCTGAGCACCAGCACGGGCAGGTCAGGTCGCGACGAGCGTGCCCTGATGATCGCCTCCAGGCCCTCGGTGGTCAGCGTCGGCGGCAGCCGCACGTCCACGATCGCGACGTCCAGATCGTCGCGGGTCAGCGCCGCGGCGAGCGATTCGGCGTCGGCCACGGCGGCGACGACGACGATGCCGCTGGCCTCGAGGATCCTGGTCAGGCCCACCCGCAGCAGTATCTGGTCCTCGGCCACGAGGGCTCTCAACGCGCCTGGCACCGTACCTCCATACGCACCTCGGTGCCGCCGCCGGCCGGGCTCATCACGGTCAGCGTCCCGTCGAAGGCAGCCAGCCGCCGCGCCACTCCGGCCAGGCCGCTGCCGCGCGGGTCCGCGCCGCCGCAGCCGTCATCGCCCACGGTCAGCCGCAGCGTTTCGCCGCCGTGCTCGCCGACGACCCAGGCCCGCGACGCCCGGGCGTGCTTGGCCACGTTCGCCAGGCATTCCGAGACGGCGAAGTAGAGCGCCGACTCGACCGGCGGGGCCAGGCGCGGCAGGCGCAGCGCGACCGTGACGGGGATGGGTATCGGTATGGCCAGGGCTTCGACACCCCAGACGAGCCCGCGGTCGGCGAGGACCGGCGGATGGATGCCGCGCACGAGCGTACGCAGGTCCTCCAGGGCGCTGACCGTGGTCTGCCGCGCCTCGCGCAGCAGCTCGACGGCCGATGCCGGGTCGGTGTACACCAGCTTCTCCGCCAGCCCGACGTTCATGCCCGCGGCGGCGATCCTGGCCTGCGCGCCGTCGTGCAGGTCGCGTTCGATCCGGCGCAGCTCGGCCGCGTTGTGGTCGACGGTCGCGGTACGGGACTCGACGACCTGATCCACTCGTCGGCGCAGCTGCTCGCTGCCGGAGTGGCCGAGGATGCCCTGGTCGGCGCGCAGGCGGGCACGGACCATCGGTGCGGTGACGAACCACCAGGCCAGTAGCGACGGCCCCAGCAGCAGCCAGGCGGCCGCGCTCCACAGCAGGCTGCCCTGTGCGGCTCCGATGACGATGTGAACCGGCGGTCCGGCCAGCAGCAGCACCGGCAGCAGGGACATGAGCAGACCGCCGGTGCCGGAGAACCAGCAGAACGCGAAGTCGCGCCACCGCGCCGGGTCGCGTACCCAGATCATCATGGCGGTGCCGGGGTTGCTGCCGGTGGTGTCGGCGTATCCGGCGGTGACGGGTTCGCCCAGCACCCGGGCCGCCACGGCGCGGTGCGCCTGGGCCAGGCGGGCAGCCAGCGGGACGAGCAGCCACAGCATCAGGAACCCGGTCAGCGACAGCAGCGCCGGGAACGCGCCGGTCATGAGCAGCGCCAGCACCACTGCCGGAATGCCCGCCACCGCGTGGCCGGTCGACAGCGCGGTGAGCCGCAGCCGTTCGAGCACCCCGGCCCGGTCGACGGCACCGGCCGGCACCGCGGACAGCGGTGCCGGCCAGCCCTGTGAGGTCCCCATGACCCGAGAGTCTCTCACCGGGCCGGTCGGCGCTGCGCGCCCCAGGCCGCGGCGAGCGCCAGTGCCAACGCCACGGCGGCGACCACCGGCACCAGCCACAGCTGGCCGTCGGGAACCAGCCCTTCGTGGCGGACGATCGCGTAGGGCACGGCCGTGGCCGTAGAGCCCAGCAGCCCGAGCACGATCCCGATCACGGTCACGACCGCCGCCTCCAGGACGACGCCGGCGCGCAGTTGGCCGCGGCTCGCGCCGAGCCGCCACAGCCGGTCCAGCTCGCGGCGGCGGTGGACCACCGTGGCGGCGGCGGCGTTGACCACCATGATGGCGGCGAAAAGGCAGATCATCGCGATGACCACAGAGTTGATCGTGGTGATGGTGTCGCCGACGCCCTCGGGATCGCGGGCGGCGGTGAGCGTACGGCTGTCGATGCCGACCATCAGCAGCGTGCCGACGGCCGTCGACACGAACACGATGACCGGGGCCAGCATCGCGGCGAACAGGTGGGCCCGCCGGGTGGTGTTCTCGGCCGCCAGGTAGCCGCTGCCGGAGCCGGCCAGCAGCGGGCGCAGCGGGACGGCCAGCAGCCGCAGCAGCACCGGTGCCAGCGTGGCCAGCCCGACCCCGGCCACGATCGACGCCGATCCCGAGGTCTGCATCGCGGCATATGCGTCGGTGGACTTGCCGGTGACGGTGATGGTGACCACCGCCGACCCCAGCCCGCAGGCCACCAGCACAGTGCCGATCAGGGCCCGCCACCAGCGCATGCGGCGCACCGGGACGTCCACCTGACGCAGCGAGAACCCGGGGGCGCCGCGGGTGGCACGTCCCGACGAGATCACCGCGGCGACCACGCTGACCAGGACCACGACCGCCGCCGCCGCGGACAGCGAGGCCGGACCGCCGCCGTAGGCCGACGCCGGCGAGAGGAGACCGCCGCGTCGCAGGGCGTCGAAGAGGGCTCGGCCGCCGAACACGCCGGCGGCGGCGCCGGCGGCCGCCGCGAGCAGCGACACGACCGCGGCCTCATACACGATCAAGGCGCGCACCTGCCGGGGTGTCGCGCCGATCGTGCGCAGCAACCCGGCCTCGCCGAGCCGCTGCTCGGCGACGATGCCGACGGTCGAGGCCACCGAGAACAGCACGATCAGCGAGCCCCAGCCGCCGACCACGGCGCCCATGATGATCAGCAGCTCGCGGTCGGCGTCGTGCGCGCCGGCGGCCGACTGCACCAGCGTGGCGAAAGACGCCATCAGCGCCGAGCCGAGCAGGACGGCCACCAGGGTCGCCACGGCAGCCGGGACGCGGTGGCGCAGTGAGCGCATTGCCAGCCCGGTCATCGCGCCGCCCCGGTGAGCTGGTCGAGGTGGGCCAACTGCGCAGCGACGGCTTCGGCGGTGGGAGCGGCCATCCGTCCGGCGACCCGCCCGTCGACCAGGAATACGACGGTGTCGGCACAGGCAGCCGCCACCGGGTCGTGGGTGACCATCACCGTCGTCTGCCCCAGTTCGTCCACGGCGGTTCGCAGCAGCCGCAGGACCTCGCGGGCGGTGCCGCTGTCGAGCGCTCCGGTCGGCTCGTCGGCCAGCAGCACGGCGGGCCGGGTGACCAGCGCGCGGGCGATGGCGACCCGCTGCTGCTGGCCTCCGGACAGGGCCCCGGGCAGGTGTCCGGTGCGGTTTTCGAGCCCCACTCGGGTCAGTGCCTGCCGTACGGCCTGCGGATCGGCGCGGCGGCCGGCCAGGCGGGCGGGCAGTGCCACGTTCTCTTCTGCGGTCAGGTAGGGGACCAGGCTGAAGTCCTGGAACACGAAGCCGATGCGGTCTCGGCGCATCCGGGTGCGCCTGGCCTCGTCCCAGTGCGTGACATCGGCGCCGTCCAGCAGGACGCGGCCTGACGTCGGCTGTTCCAGGCCCGCCACGCACGCCAGAAAGGTCGACTTGCCCGAGCCTGACGGGCCCATGATGGCCGTGAACGTGCCGCGGGCGAAGGTGAGGTCGACGCCGGCGAGCGCCTCCACGGCGGCGGCTCCGGATCCGTGTCGTTTGGTGAGGGCCTCGACCGCGAGTGCGGGGGTGTCTGCGTCCATGCCACGACGCTAGGCAACCGACCGCGCGTGATCGATAGTGCTGCTCCGACGCCGACAGGTGGGGCTGGCACCACCGCGACGGTCGTCGTTCACACGCGTGCTCCGTCCTGAGGAGAGCTCGGCGTCTCCCGCAGCGCCACCACGTCCGCGGTCAGCCGAGGTCTTCGTCGTCGATGCGCCGGCGGCTGAACATCCCGGGCGGCAGGTGCGTGACGGCCGCGAATGCGGCCACGCCGGCGACAGCCGCGGCAAGGGTGTTGAGGGTCAGTGGTGTGCCGGTCATGACGTCGCGCCGGCCGAGCAGCAGTACCACGATCACGAACGCGGCCAGGGCCTGCCGGCGGTGGCGGACCTGCGGCTTCAACGCGATGCGTACGACCACCCAGCCGGCCAGCGCGACCGCAAGCACCGCACTGACGTGCCAGTCGCCGTTCAGGACCCGCTGTGCCGCCGCGACCGTGCCGGTGAACACCGCGAGCAGGAGCACGGTGCGCGCGAGCAGCGGATGGAACGCGACCTGGCCCGCGAACGGCTCGTCGCTGCCGGTGAAGACCGTTCGTAGGAACGCGCGTCGCTGTATCGGCTCCGGGGCGTCGGTCACGCGCGCAGCGTAGGCCAGCGGCGCCAGGTGGTGGGGGCGTCGGATGGTGCGGCCCGTGCCGGGGAGGTGGCACGGGCCGCGTGCTGTGGACTGTCAGTCTTCCTGGAAGTAGGAGATCAGGCGCAGGATCTCCAGGTAGAGCCAGACGAGTTCGACGAGGATGCCGAACGCGCCGAGCCACCCGTACTTGCGGGGCAGCCCGGCGGCGATGCCGTCCTCGATCTGCTGGAACGTCACGACGAACATCAGCGCCGCCACGACGATGCAGATCAGCGAGAAGATGATCGCGATGCCGCCGCCGTCGCGCAGCGGCCCGGCCGAGCCGGTGAACAGGCTGATGGCGAAGTTGACCAGCATGACGACGGCCAGGCCCGCGGCCGCGCCGATGACGACCTTCATGAACTTCGGCGTGGCGCGCACGATCCGTGCCTTGTACAACATCGCCATGATCAGGAACACGCTCAGGGTCGCGATGACCGCCTGGGCGACGATGCCGTTCCAGCGGGTCTCGAACGCCTTGGACACCGCGCCAAGGAACACGCCCTCGACGATCGCGTAGGCGAACAGCACGACCGGGTTGGTGACCTGCGCGAACGAGATGACCAGGCCGAGCACGAGACCGATGAGCATCGCGGCGATCCATACCGCGCCCATGGCCGGCGGCGGGACGACGATCCAGGTGACGGCCGCTGCGGCGACCGCGGCGCCGATCAGGGACACGGTCTTGACCACGACGTCGTCGATGGTCATGACGTCGCGGGCGGTCTGCACGGTCTCGGGGTAGCCGTAGCCGGCAGGCTGCTGGTAGGTGCGCCCGCCGTAGGAGTAGGGCTGGGCGGCAGCGCCCGGCACGGTGTAGGTCGGCTGCTGCGCGGCGGCGCTCAGCCGCCCGAGCACCGGGTTTGAGGACTTCACGAGAGAGTCTCCTTCAATACGACCTGGGTGGGGCGTCTCAGGCCAGGCGGCTGGGCCGCCGGGCCTGAGACGCGCGGATCAGAAGTCTTCGAAGCCGCCGTCGAAGCCGCCGTCGTCGAATCCCGCGTAGTCGGCCGCAGCGGCGCCCGGGTCGGCGGCAGCTTCCATGACGTCGGGTGCGAACGCGTCGCCGATCATGTCGCCGATCACCATGCCGCCGAGGAACCCCAGCGCGGCCCCGCCGACACCGGCGGCGACGGCCCCGGCCATGCTCGGCTTGCCGTGGTAGCCGCCGTACTTGTAGCCGCCGTGGCCGTGCCCGCCGTAGCCGTATGCGCTGCCGTGGCCGGGGGCGCGGTGCCCGGGAGCGGGGGAGTGGCCGTAGGGCTGCTGCGGTGGGGTGTGCGGTTGCATGAAGGCGCCGGTGGCGGCGGCCGGGGACTGGCCGAGCTTGTCCAGGGCCGTGACGATCCACCGGTCGACCTCGCCGACCCAGCCGCCTTCGGCGCTCCACCGGGCGATGTCTGTCGGCGACAGGTCGTGCCGGTCGGCGCTGCCCGGCCGCGCGGCGAGCTCGGCCAGCACCGTCAGCGTCTCACCGGCAGCGGTGAAGATGAAGGTCAGCAGCGGGATGTGCGGTCCAGGCTGCTGGCCCTCGGGAATCGGGGCATAGAAGGTGACCGCCTGCACGACCGGCACGGGCAGCCCGGCGGCCGCGCCCGGACGAAGCTCGCTGCGCACGAACCGGCAGCCGATGGTGCCGAGGGCGTCCATGATCTGCTGGTGGGCCGGGCCCGCGTCCACGCGGGCCGGGTCCCAGTCGCCCTTGGCGCGGCCGCCGACGACGGCGACCTCGGTGCGCACACCGATGCCGCCGCCGGGCAGGTTCTGTCCGTACAGGCTGGTGAACGGCGTGTGCGTGGGCACGGCGAAGGTGAACGGCACCGACTGCGCCGAACCTCCGGCCACCCGAATGCCGGAGGCGACCTGCTGGCGGGCGAGTTCGGCCTCACCGAAGGGGGTGTCGGCGACCAGCAGCAGCCAGATCGCGGTGATGTCGGTGTCTGACTTGGCGCGCAGGTCGACCTGCCCGGTCAGCGCCGCGCCGGGGGTGGCGGGGTGGGGCGACAGGACGGTGTCGACCTCGACGCCGCCCAGGCCGAGACCGGCGAGCAGTTTCTTGAAGACCACGGTGTTCCTTTCTTACGGGCCGGCGATGGCTATCTGCGGGTGTGCTGGGTGGCCAGATGGGAGGCGATGATCGGGTCGGTTTCGTCGTCGAACTGCCCGATGACCTGCTCCAGCAGGTCTTCGAGCGCGACCAGCCCGACCGTGGTCGTCCGGTCGTCGACGACGAGCGCCACCTGGGCTCTGAACTCGCGCATGCCGCGGATCGCCGACATGACGCTCTGTTTCGGGCGCAGCAGGTAGGGCGGTGTCGCCAGTTGCTTGGCGGTGAGGTCGAGGGCGGAGGTGGTCGCCTTGAGCGCGTCGCGTACGTGCACGATCCCGGTGATGACCCCGGCCCGGTCGGTGACGGCCAGCCGGGAGCGGCCGTGCTCGCGGGCGATGTGCTCGACGCGGGCGGCGCTGGCGACCGCCTCCACGGTGACGATCTGCTCCGGTGGGACCATCACGGTGTCGACGGTGGTGTTGTTCAAGGTCAGCATCGCTGACAGCAGCCGCTCGTCGGCCGGTGGCAGCGTCCCGTGCTCGGCGGAGGCTGACAGCAGCAGCTGCAGCTCGGCGGGGCCGTGGGCCTGGGCGAGTTCGTCGACCGGTTCGACCTTGAACAGGCGCAGGCTGGCGTTGGCGAAGGCGTTGAGCGCGCTGAGCGCAGGCCGGGCCAGGCGCGCGAACGCGCGGAACGGCAGCGCCAGCACCAGCGCTGAGCGTTCGGGGTGGCTGATCGCCCACGACTTGGGCGCCATCTCCCCGACGACCATGTGCAGGAACACCACTACGGCCAGGGCCAGCAGGAACGCGACCACGTAGGCGGCCTGGTCCGGCAGGCCCAGGGCGCCCAGCAGCGGGTCGAGCAGGTCTGCCAGGGCCGGTTTGGCCAGCGCGCCGAGACCCAGCGAGCACAGCGTGATGCCCAGTTGCGCTCCGGCGAGCATGAGCGACAGTTCCCGGGTGCCGGCGATGGCCGCCTTGGCGGCGCGCGAGCCGGCGTCGGCGTACTGCTGCAGCCGGTGGCGTTTGGAGGCGACCAGGGCGAACTCGGCGGCGACGAAGAACGCGTTGAGCACGAGCAGCACCAGCGACGCGGCCAGGGCGGTGGCGACGCTCATCGGTGTGCCTCCACCTGTTCGAGGCGGACGCTGAACGGCACGTGGCGCTGCACGTCCAGCACCGTCAACCGCACCGGTCCCGTCCGGCCGCTCTCGTGTGCGGCGGTCGGCAGGTCTACGGTGTCGCCTGGGCTGGTGATGCGCCCGAGCCGGTGCAGGATCAGTCCGGCGATGGTGTCGTAGATGTCGTCGGCGGGCAGGTCGAGGCCGGTGGCGTCGGCGATCTCGTCGACGCGCCAGCGGCCGGGGACGATCCAGGAGCCGTCGTGCTGTCGCACGGGCCGGGCTTCGGGCAGGTCGTCCTCGTCGCGGATCGGTCCGACCAGTTCCTCGGCGATGTCTTCGAGGCTGATGATGCCGGCGAAGCCGCCGTATTCGTCGGCGACGACGGCCAGTTGCCGGCGTTCGGTGCGCAGCCGCTCCAGCACCGCGGGCAGGGTGACAGCGGCGGGGACCACGACCGCGGGGACCGCGATGGTCGAGACCGGGGTGACCGGCCGCAGGTGCGCGGGCACGTCGAGGACGTCGGTGAGCGACACGATGCCGATGACGTCGTCGACCCCGATGCCTATGACCGGGAACCGGGAGTGGCCGGTGTCGAGCAGGTCGACCAGGCGAGATGCCGGGTCGTCGGCCGCGATCACGGTGACGTCGACGCGCGGAACCATGACCTCGCCGGCGGTGAGCAGCCGGAAGTCCAGCCCGGAGTCGAGCAGGGCGGCGGTGTCGCGGTCGAGGTGTCCGCCGTCGCGGGCGTCGGCGACGATCTGTTCCAGATCCTCACGGGTGGCGCCCTGCGGCAGTTCCTCGATCGGTTCGATGCCCACCGCACGCAGCAGCCGGTTGGCGGCGGCGTCGAACACCCGGATCAGCGGCCCGGCCACCGCGAGGTAGATCAGCGTGGACCGCGACAGCCGACGGGCCAGCCGCTCGGGGCGCGTGATCGCCAGGTTTTTCGGGGCGAGTTCGCCCAGGACCATCTGGATGACGGTGGCTACCAGCAGCGCGAACAGGACCGACACCGAAAGGCTCGCGCCTTCGGGCAGGCCGGCGGCCTGCAGCAGCGGTGCCAGGCCCGCTCCCAGGTATGGTTCGGCGACGTAGCCGGCCAGCAGCGCGGTGACGGTGATGCCCAGCTGTGCGCCCGACAGCATGAACGACAACCGTCCGGTGATCTTCAGCGCCCGCCCGGCGGCGGGATCGCCCTGGTCGGCCTGCTGGCGCAGCACGCCGCGGTCAGCGGCGACGTAGGCGAACTCCTGTGCCACGAAGTATGCGGTTGCGGCGGTCAGCGCGATGATCAGCGCCAACCCGGCAATGATCAGCACGGCTGAGCCAGCGCTCCTACCTGGGCGGGCGGGGGTGCCGCTACGGATTGAGACCGGTGCCGGGCCGAGTGGCCCGCGCTATGATCATCCACGGGCCGAGACTAACACGTGAAGCTGTACGGTTACTGGGAAGAGGCTGGTCATGGCGTTGATGCGGATCGGTGAACTCGCCGCCGCGGCGGGTGTCAGCAACCGCACCGTCGACTACTACACCACCCTCGGCCTCATCCGACCGGCCTCGCGAACCTCGGGCGGGTTCCGGCTCTACGACCCGGGCATGGTGCAGCAGATCGCGACCGTGCAGCGGCTGGAAGGCTCGGGCATGGGGCTTGAGGACATCGCCGCGCACCTGCGAGCCGGCGGCGCCGATCTGGCTGCGGCCCTGGCGCGGCTGGACTCCGACCTGGCCGCGCTGCGCGAACTCGCCGCCGGCACCGTCGGCGCCGGGCATGGTCTGGCGACGACCTTGGCGGTGCGGGCCAACCACCTGCTCAGCCTGGCGGCCGAGGTGCTGGCCGCCCTGCCCGACGGCTGACCTCCGGCCAGGCGCGGACCTGGAACGGCGGTACACATCGCGTCGACCGGGCTGGACCGGCAGCAGCGGCCCATGGGCGTGTATCGCTACCTGGGTCGGGGTTCGGCCTACCAGCGGGAGCCCCGTTGGGTGGTCGCGCTCAGGACGGCGACGCGGGGCAGCACCCTCAGGCCCGCCGGGCTCCACCATCGGCGGACACGACCGGCGTGCCAGTAGATCCGCAGCAGCCACGTGCCGTCCGCACGCCGCACCTCGATGCGACCCAGCGCGGCCGTCAGCGTTGCGGCCGCGGCCCGCAGCGTTGCGGGTCGCGGCAGCTGTGCCAGGGCGAGTGCGGGGTCGTCGAAAGTGACGATCAAGGGCTGGCCCGGCGCCGCGTCCAGGCGTCCGGCGGTGTGCCGGCCTCCGGCGGTGACGGTGAGCCCGACGCTGCCGGACACCCGGACCCGACGGCACGCGGCCCCGTTACCGGCGGGCCGAGTCGTCGTGGTCATTGGTGCTGATCTCCAGCGTGCCGTTGAGGACCCAGGTGGCCCGGGGTGAGTCTGGTCCCGTACGACGAGGCACGTGCACCTCCATGTCGCGGAAGTGGTACGAGATGCTCGCGTGCTTCCTGGTGAGGAAGTCCCACATCTCCTTGCCGAAGTCGGCGATCTGCGCGTGGTCCTGCACTGCTGCGGTCATGGCCGCCGTCCTTTCCTGTCGAGCGCCACGGCTCGGGCGGATGTCTTCCTGTCGAGCATCGCAGCAGGGACGTGACGACGACCCATGATCGGCAAAGTTGCGTCGATTGGTGCAGCGATTTGCTGGCGGCTTCCCTGGAGGGCGGCAGCGGTCCTACGGGCGGGCAACCGAACGATCCGTTGACTGACATCGAGTCGAACGACGACGGCGTCTCCACTCAGTGGCAGCGCAACGGCGACCGCCGACCGAACGGACTCGGCGAACCATGGTGTGAAGACGCGCGGGCCGTCGCCGCGGCCGCCTTCGGTGCTGAAGTGACCCGCAGGCGGCGATAGCCGACCTACGCTGCCCATATGGCGATCTCGGCGTGCTGGCGGGCTCGGGTGCGGGGACGGTTGCGGCCGTGACCGGTCAGCACGACACAGACTGCGTCGTCGTCGGCGCCGGCCCCGCTGGTGCGATGCTCGCCTACCTTCTGGCTCGTGCCGGGGTCAAGGTCACCCTGCTGGAATCCCACTCGGACTTCCAACGGCGTTTCCGCGGCGACACCCTCAGCCCGGCTACCCTCGACCTGCTCGCCGAGCTCGGACTCGCCGAGCGCCTGCTGGCCGGCACGGTGCACACCCGCGCGACGGCGTTCTGCTGGCATACCGACGAGCACGTCTACGTGCTCAGCGACTTCAGCAGCGCCAGCGACCGCTACGGCTTCTACGCCCTGGTGCCACAACCGGACTTCCTGGCCTTCCTGGTCGGCGAATCCGTCACCCGGCCGTCCTACGAGATCCGGATGAACTGCCGGGTCGGCCGCCTGATCCGCGATCAGGGCAGGGTCGTCGGCGTGGTGTACACCGACGCTCAGGGCCGGCAGCACGAGCTTCGCGCCAACCTCGTCGTCGGGGCAGACGGCCGGTCGTCGAAAGTGCGGCTGTTGTCGGGCACCGCGACGCGTGAACTCGGTGTCGGCTCGGACCTGCTGTGGTTCGACGTCGCCCGTGACGCTGCCGACGACCCGCCGCTCAGCGGCCTGGACCTGTACGCCTCGCCCGGGCGGTACCTGGTCGCATTGAACCAGGGCACCCGCTGGCAGCTGGGCTACGGCATCCCCGCGGGCACGGTCGGACAAGCACGTGCCACCGGTCTGGCGCCTGTCCACGCCGTGGTCGCCGAACACATGCCCTGGCTCGCCGACCGCATCCGGACCCTGACCGACTTCAACCAGCTCACCCTGCTCAACGTGCGCATCACCCAGGTCGACACCTGGACCATGCCGGGCCTGCTGCTCATCGGCGACGCCGCCCACGTCATCTCCCCGGTCGGAGGCAACGGCATCAACCACGCGCTGGCCGACGCCGTCCAAGCCGCCAACGCACTGGTCGCTCCGCTCATCGTCGGCGACACCGCGGCACTGGACCACGCCTGCCGGTCGGTGGAGCGCGCCAGGCGACCGGTCGCCGACGCAGCGCAGCGCGAGCAGAGCCGCATCGAGGCCGTCAGCCGAAGCGCCCTGCAGCGCGGCGACCCCCGCCCGCCGTTCACCCTCCGATGGCTGAGCCGCTCGCCGCTCCTGGCGCGATGGGCGGGCAAACGGGCCAGCGACGCGGTACGCACCCCCCAGGTGAGTCCCGAGATCCTCACCGCGTGAGCTGCCGGCCCGTGCGGCGTGCCACCTGGGCGGACACGCAGGTCGCCGCCCGCTCGCACCTGTGCCTGCCGGATAGCCGGAAACGGCGCAGGCCCGGCCGGTCTGCCCACCGCGCTGTTAAGCGATGGGCAGACCGGCCGGACCTGCGTGATCACACCAGACCGCGTCGGCCCTACCGGCCGGCTACTTGCACCAGGCGAACAGCTCCGGGTTGGTGTAGTGCAGCTTCACCACGGTGCCCAGGGACAGGTACGACCCCTCGGGCAGGTCCGCGAAGATCGGGCCGTTGGCCGGGTCGGCGAGGGTGGAGTAGTCGATCCGGCGCAGCGCCGCGTCCCGCAGCAGGCCGAGCTTGATCAGCGTGCTCACACCGGCGCGCACGCACGCCGCGCCCTCACGGGGGGTGGCCTGCGCGGCGGCAGCCGCCGGCGAGGCGAAGGCCAGGCTGGCGAACGCCGCTGCCAGGCCCAGGCCGACCGCCTTGGTTGCCTTGTTCATGTTTCCTCCTTGGTGGGAAGACAACGTCCTCACCTTGGAGTACGGCGGTCGTCGCCCTCGTGGATGCGTCCAAGGCAGACGGTTCGCCACGCTGCGCGGCCGCGCCGGCAGCCCTCGGCTGTTCCCGTCAGGCGAGATGGGGCAGCAGCAGCCCTCGGTCGGCGGCGGCCGCGCGCAGCGCCGCGGCGAAGGTGCCCACGTCGCCGTCACACCGGTCCACATCCACCGGCCCCAGCAGGAGCACCAGCCCGGATGCCGTGCGCGCCAGGACGCAGGGTGTGTGGGCGCGGCTGGCGTGCTCGACGTCGGCGTCGCGTTCGTTGAGGTGGACCAGCCGGAACGGCACGCCCGTGGCGGCGACCATGTCGTCCCACTCGCGCTTGCGGCGTACGCCACGGTGGGTCACGTCGCACAGGCCGCAGTGCGCCGCCCCGCGTGCCTTGCCGATGAGGTAGGCCAGCTCACCGATCAGGCCGCCGTCGGCGTGGTACACGCCGATCAGCTCGCTCACTTCGATCATGGCGCCTCCGGTTCGCAGGACGGTGTGCAGGCACGACTGACTACGCTCACGGCAGGCGATATTCCAGCCAGACGACTTTACCGTCGGCAGTCGGCTCGGTTCCCCAGCGCTGCGACAGGCGGTGCACGAGCCCGAGCCCGAAGCCTCCGTCGACGTCGGGCCTGCGGGGTCGCGGTGCAGCGGTGCTGCGGTCGGCGACCGCTATGCGCAGCACCTGGTCGGTGCGCTCGACGGTCATCGCCGCAGCCCCGCCGCCGTGCAGCACGGCATTGCTGACCAGCTCCGAGGCGAGCAGCAGGACATCGCCGTTGCATTCGTTGAGCCGCCAGGAGCGCAGCAGCAACCCGACGAACTCTCGTGCCACTGCCGCGCTGGCCGATCCACCGGGCAGCGCGATCGACACGGCGCTCACCGCGGCCGCCGTGTGCCCAGGGCCGGGCGGCCGGCCGATGGGTGGACTGTGCGCATTCGCCGCCGACAAGAGCATCGTCGACGAGTCCGCGGCCCGCGCCGCTGTCGCCGAAGTCACGAC